>JAEZLF010000163.1 GCA_023435925.1 Bacillota bacterium | reverse complement strand
TTTCAGAGCCGATGTCCTGCATCGTAGGAACATTCCATGCTAATTATCATACACATCAGGGCAGCTACATTCATGATATGGGTATCGTAGAAGGCGGAAACATGGCGATACTGGCAGGAGTAGGACCTATGGGGCTTGGAGCGATCGACTATGCGATTCATTGCGACAGAAAACCAGGATTCCTGGTAGTCACAGATATTGACGAAGCCAGGCTTCAGAGAGCGGCTTCCATCTATACCGTAGAGGAAGCAAAAAAGAATGGCGTAGAGCTTGTATATGTCAACACATCCGACCCGAACAAGGGCGTTGATTATCTGATGAGCCTTACAAACGGCAAGGGCTATGATGACGTAATGGTATTTGCACCTGTTAAGTCTGTTGTTGAGATGGGTGATAAGCTTCTGACTCATGACGGATGCCTGAATTTCTTTGCAGGTCCCAGTAATCCGGCATTTTCTGCAGAGTTCAATTTTTACAATGTTCATTACAACTCCACTCATGTGGTAGGTACAAGCGGTGGTAATACAGATGACCTTATCGAGTCCCTTGACATGATGGGTAAGGGATTGATCAATCCGGCTTCCATGGTTACTCATATCGGCGGATTGGACTGCGTAGTGGATACCGTTCTCAACCTGCCCCAAATACCGGGAGGCAAGAAGCTGATCTACACCAATATCCAAATGGAACTGACGGCCATTGACAGCTTCAGGGAAAAAGGAAAGGATAATCCGCTGTTTGCAAAGCTTGCAGACATTGTTGAAAAAACGAATGGTTTGTGGTCTGCGGAAGCAGAGAAATATTTACTGGCAAATGCGAAAAAGATATAAAGGGAAAAATTAAAAGTGATATAAAAAGCAATATGAAAATACCTGAAGGAGGCTACAGGACTATATGGCTACTCCAATTATTATGCCCAGACAGGGCCAATCAGTAGAGAGCTGCATTATTGCAAAATGGCACAAGAAGAAAGGCGATAAGGTTGAGGTTGGTGACATTCTGTTTTCCTATGAAACAGATAAGGCTAGCTTTGACGAGGAAGCAAAAGTTGCGGGAGTGATGCTGGATATCTTTTTTGAAGAAGGCGATGATGTACCTTGCCTGCTCAATGTCTGCGTCATCGGAAATGAAGGAGAAAGCACGGCGGAATTTAATCCCAATGGGGCCGGCAATGAACCGGCAGCAACTGTTGAGCCTGATGCAACTGCGGTTCCCGGGCAACAAAATCAACAAGAACCAACACAAACGCAGAACAATTTAGCGGATACACAGATTAATACTGTAGCACCTGTGCAGATAAATGCAGGGGAGACCGTTAAAATATCACCCAGGGCAAGAAACCTGGCGGAAAAGACCGGTATTGACTATCGGTATGCTACACCGACCGGGCCTTATGGAAGGATTATCGAAAAGGATATCGTTGCCTTAAAGGAATCAGGAATGGTATTTACGGCTTCAGCGATGGCTGAGCAGTTGAAAGGTGCCGCAGGTGCCGCAGTTGCAGGAACAGGTCTGGGCGGAAGGATTACCACAGCGGATCTGGCAGGCGGTATTGCTGCAGCAAGCGGAGTTTCAGCCGGCGCTGCTGTATCGGCCGGTGTAGCGGAACCTCTTTATGAAGAAGTTAAACTGCCGAATATCAGAAAAGTAATAGCTAAAGCGATGCACCAGTCTCTCTCGACTATGGCGCAGCTTACATTGAACAGCTCCTTTGATGTCACAGACATTATGGAATTCAGGAAAAAGCTGAAGGCAAGCAAAGAAAGGCTTGGTCTGGAGAATATCACAATCAATGACATTATTATATATGCGGTTTCCCGCACACTGGCCGGCCACAGGGATCTCAATGCACATTTTCTGGACGACAGGATGCTCTATTTCAAAAATGTGAATATGGGCGTTGCAGTAGATACGGATAGAGGCTTGATGGTACCGACATTATTTAATGCCAACCTGATGTCCCTCAACGAAATATCGGCACAGGTTAAGAAACTGGTAAAGGATTGCCAGGCCGGTACAATTAATCCGGATCTGCTTAAGAATGGCAGCTTTACAATAACAAATCTGGGGACTCTTGATATAGAAAGCTTTACTCCTGTAATCAATCCTCCTCAGACAGGTATTTTAGGTGTGAATAATATCGTTCAGAGGGCAAGAGAGGTTGACGGCGAAATCGAATTCTACCCGGCAATGGGCTTGTCACTGACCTTTGATCACAGAGCAATAGACGGCGCTCCTGCAGCCAGGTTCCTCAAAGATTTGAAAACCAACCTGGAGAGCTTCAGCACCTTGTTGGTGAAATAAAAGGCGAGATTGTTTTATTAAAATAATTCGAGGTGAAAACGATGGCATTTGATTTGATCGTTATCGGCGGAGGGCCTGCAGGATATTTGGCAGCTGAAAGAGCCGGTCATGCAGGAATGAATACACTGCTGATTGAAAAAAGATTTATCGGCGGAGTCTGCCTCAATGAAGGCTGTATTCCTTCCAAAGCATTGCTGTATTCCGCCAAATTATACGACGGTGCAACCCACGGCGAAAAGTATGGAATTACAGTGGAAAATGCGAAGTTGGATCATGAGGTAGTAGTCAACCGTAAGAACAAAGTTGTCAAGACCCTTGTTACGGGAGTTAAGGCAAAACTGAAGAAGAATCATGTGACAGTGGCAGAGGGTGTTGCTGAGATAATAGGTAAAGGCGCAGAAGGCTATGAGGTTAAGGTAGGCGAAAACACTTACAGCGGGCAGCGTCTACTCATTGCAGCAGGCTCTGTACCGGTCGTTCCGCCGATTCCCGGTGTGAAGGAAGGCGTAGAGAAAGGGTATGTACTGACAAACAGAGAGATTCTGGATCTGAAAGAAATACCGACTTCTCTTGTTATTGTAGGCGGAGGAGTAATTGGCCTGGAAATGGCTTCTTATTTTAATTCTGCTGGCAGCAAGGTGACTGTAGTAGAAATGCTGGATCACATTGCAGGTCCGACGGATAGTGAAATCTCAGAGATCCTTCTGAAGAATTACCAGAAAAAAGGTGTTGAGTTTAAGCTGGGCGCTAAGGTTGTTGAAGTGAAGGAAGGCGCAGTGGTATACGAGCTTGAAGGCAAAACCTATTCCGTACCGGCAGACAAGATTCTGCTGAGCATTGGCAGAAGGGCTGCAACAGAAGGCCTGGGCTTGGAGCGCATCGGTGTTGAAACAGAGCGTGGCCGTATTAAAACAGATGAAAAAGGAAGAACCAATGTACCGGAGGTCTATGCGGCAGGGGATGTCAATGGGGTATCCATGCTTGCCCATACGGCTTATCGTGAGGCAGAGGTCTGTATTAACAATATTCTGGGCAAGAAAGATATTATGCGGTATAACGCTATCCCGTCGGTAATATATACAAACCCTGAAGTGGCTGGTGTAGGCGAAACAGAAGCTACTGCAAAGCAGAAGGGTATTGAGTATGAGGTGGTAAAGCTCTCCATGATGTACAGTGGAAGATATGTTGCCGAAAACGAAGGCGGAGATGGCATTTGTAAGGTTCTTATAGATAAGAAACACCGGAAGGTTATAGGTGTCCATATGATAGGGAATTATTCCTCCGAAATCATTTACGGTGCAGGGCTGATGATCGAGACAGAGATGCGCGTAAACGATATTAAGGAGCTTGTGTTCCCGCATCCTACAGTAAGTGAAGTTATTCGTGAAGCGATATTTGAATTTTAAAAGGAGATGTAAATAAAATGCCAAAAACACAGTATGTCGACCCCAGTGATATCAGAAAAAGCGGCTGGATTACATTCACCGACATTCCAGTCAATCAGTACAACAAGACTATCAAAGATGAAAAGGAAAACTTCTCGAAGGAAGACTTCCTGAGAATCTACAGAGACATGGCGATTATTCGTGAGTTTGAAACCATGCTCAATTCCATTAAGACAACAAATGAATACAATGGTATTAGTTATAACCATCCGGGGCCGGCACATCTTTCGCTGGGCCAGGAAGCTTCAACAGTAGGACAGGCTTACATTCTTGACAAGGACGATTTTATATTCGGCTCCCACAGAAGCCATGGCGAAATTCTTGCGAAGGGCTTATCTGCCATTGAGAAGCTCAGCGACAAGGAACTGATGGAAATTATGGAGTCTTTCTTTGACGGAGTGATATTAAAAGCAGTTGAAGGAAAACAGAAGGACAAAAATAATGTGAAGGAATTGGCTACCGATTTCCTAATCTATGGTACGCTGGCGGAGATTTTTGCCAGAGAGACAGGCTTCCACAGAGGTCTGGGCGGTTCCATGCACGCATTCTTCACTCCTTTTGGCATCTACCCCAACAACGCTATTGTTGGTGGTTCTGCGGATATTTCCGTCGGTGCTGCTCTTTACAAAAAAATCAACAAGAAAAAGGGTATTGTCATTGCGAACATCGGTGATGCTTCTCTGGGATGCGGTCCTGTATGGGAAGGCTTGTGCATGGCGGCAATGGATCAGTATAAGAAGCTTTGGGAAGGTGAATACAAGGGCGGACTGCCTTTGATTATCAACATCTTCAATAACCAGTACGGTATGGGCGGCCAGACCCGCGGCGAGACCATGGGCTATGACATGCTTGCAAGAGTCGGAGCAGGTGTTAACCCCGAACAGATGCACGCAGAGAGAATTGATGGTTACAACCCGCTGGCAGTCATCGATGCAATGAAGCGCAAGAAAAAAATATTGGATGAAAAGAACGGACCGGTATTCCTGGATACAATAACTTACCGGTTTACCGGACACTCTCCTTCAGATGCTTCCAGCTACAGGACAAAGGAAGAGGTTGATGCATGGCTGAATCAGGATTCACTGCTTGGATACAGAGAAAACCTGACGAAGGCAAAAGTAGCAAAAGATGACGCATTCGATGAAATTCTTGAAAATGTCAGGGAACTGATTACGAAGGCCTGCAAGCTGGCTACCGATGACAGCGTTTCACCAAGGATGAACCTTGTTACCAACCCGAATGCGATAGCGGATCTCATGTTCTCCAATCAGAAGGTAGAGAAAATGGAAGACAGAGAGCCTGACGTACTGATGCCGAAGGAAGACAACCCAAGAGTACAGCAGATCAGCAAGAAAATCAGAGTGGGTATACAGGACGGAAAGCCTGTTTCAAAGAACAAGGCTTATAACTTCAGAGACGGTGTTTTTGAAGCGATTATCGACAAGTTCTACACGGATCCTACATTGATCGCATATGGCGAAGAAAACAGGGACTGGGGCGGAGCCTTTGCAGTATACAGAGGGTTAACCGAAGCACTGCCCTATCACAGATTGTTCAATTCACCCATATCAGAAGGCGCTATCGTTGGTTCCGCTGTCGGTTACGGTATGAGCGGCGGCAGATGTATAGTTGAGCTGATGTACAGTGACTTCCTTGGCAGAGCCGGTGACGAAGTATTTAATCAGCTTTCCAAATGGCAGTCCATGAGTGCCGGTGTTTTAAAAATGCCTGTTGTTCTGAGAATTTCTGTTGGTTCCAAGTATGGTGCGCAGCATTCACAGGACTGGACATCACTTTGCGCACATATTCCCGGCCTGAAGGTTGTTTTCCCTGTTACACCTTATGATGCAAAGGGTTTGATGAATTCAGCACTGATGGGAA
>JAEZLF010000139.1 GCA_023435925.1 Bacillota bacterium | reverse complement strand
CGATAAGGGACAACGAAAATATTATATGGAATATCGATACTATTATATGAATAGCTGACAAAAATAACACCTCCCAAAAAATTAACAAGTCAAATTGTAACACATATCATATGAAAAAACAAGCCCCGCCAAGAGCGATTTTTCACCCGATTTTTCATCTTTATCCTCATCTTCTTCAACCTATTCATGCTGTTCTTCAAGGAGCAACTGGGCTGTATGGTATATCTCTTCGCTCTTTGCCGAGGTTTCCTGAAGGTTCTTTAAACGCGTCCACCGTTTCAGGGGTATATACTCTCTCAAAATCTTCAAGCTTTAACTGCTTGTCAAAATAGGCCAATAATTTTGTTGGCTTAGATTTGAATTTTCCTCTATTCTGGAGCTTGAACGCATGCATTTTTTGATCCATTTCGGTCAGATCAAGCTTCTTTTCCGTGCCTGTACCCATATTGCAGCCATGTGAACAATTCAGGACGTCAACCAGCAACGGAAGCTGTTTGCCTTCATATACCCTCCTTGAGTACTCATCAAGGTAATCATGGGCGAGATCGGAGCCCTCGACCTGCTTGACCCATGCATCCTGCTTGTACATATAGACGTTTTCCTTCAAACCTCCGGGTACACTGTAAATATCACCAAGACCAAGTACCTGGACTGCAAAATCCTTTTCCGGGTAATTATTCAGATCGATCCTGTTTGACTCCAGGTATTCCGCCAGCTTCTTGAATGTCACGAACCCCCTGTTATAAAAT
Source organism: Bacillota bacterium (assembly GCA_023435925.1). Taxonomy (GTDB): domain Bacteria; phylum Bacillota; class Clostridia; order Acetivibrionales; family DTU013; genus JAEZLF01. The sequence goes on along the minus strand of JAEZLF010000139.1, from coordinate 14,937 downwards.
ATATTATTACTGTCCGTATAACCGGGCTGTATATAGGCAAGATACCAATTTACATAAGATGTAAGAGATTATACCACTCGTTTCCATCAATATCAAATTATTTATTGTAAAATTTATATAATCCCCGATTATCAATGGAATATGCTCAAGTGCATTCTTCACAGATGTTTCGGTTTGCTTTTTATCCGGTATATCATCCAAACCGGACATTACGTTCATCATATAAAACTAATATGTTGTGTTGCAAAAATCTTAAAAGTGGGTATATACGAAATGGTATGACCATCCCGGTTGGATGGCACGTTATTCATTATTGCAAATATACAGCATGACGAACCAATTACGATTAAATGGCTGGAGGCATGAACAATGGAAAAAAGGAAATTCGGGAAAACCGGTCTGGAGACATCAATTTTAGGTTTTGGTGGTTTTCATCTTTTAGAGATACCGGTAAAGGACGCAGGTTTTTTATTGAATACGTATCTGGATGCAGGCGGAAATTATATAGAGACGGCTGCGTCCTATGGCGATGGGGAGTCAGAGCTCAAAATTGGTAAAACAGTTTCTTCCAGAAGACAGGAGTATATCTTGGCAACCAAGACCGGAGAACGGACGAAGGAGGGCTTTATTGCCAGCCTCGACCGAAGTCTTACCCATCTGAATACAGATCATGTTGACCTGATTCTGATGCACGCTGTAGGAACCATGGAGGAGCTTGATACTCTATTGGGGCCGGGTGGTGCCATGGAGGGATTCGACGAAGCCAGGCGTCAAGGGAAAGCAAGGTTTGTCGGAATTTCCATGCATGGACAACCCGATGTGCTCATTGCGGCTTTGAAAAGATATCCCTTCGATGCTGTAATGTCTACCATCAATTACTATGATCGCTTCAATTTCCCTGAAATTGAGAATGAACTGATACCATTGGCGCAGAAAAAGGAAGCTGCCATTATTCTTATGAAACCGCTGGCGGACGGCTTACTCTGGAAATCAGCACCCCAAGCCTTTCAATATGCATTCAGCCAGCCTGTATCTGTAGTGGTGGCAGGGATAAACAATACAGATATGCTGCAGCGGGATTTAAAATACGCAAATGAATTTTCTCCTATCACGGAAATAGAGAAGCAGGAGATATATAGAAATGCACCTGAGCTGGGCAACTATGTTTGCAGGCAGTGCAAGCTGTGTGATATCTGCCCGGAGGAGATACCCATATCAGATATTTTTCGTTATGAAGGGTATTTTGACAGACAGATGGCAAACGGCGTTATCAATGATTCCGCAGAATATGCTCTGAGGGAGAGACTGCGTTTTTGGTTTGGAAACAAGGAATTGGCAGCAATGAAATATGCCGGTCTGGAAACAAAAGCGGACCAATGTACGAAATGCGGAGCATGCCTGCCCGCATGCCCCTATAGAATCGATATTATTCGTAAGCTGGAAATCGCTGATTACAAGCTTGCAGGAAAGAAAATATACTGAGAGTAAAAAAACACCTGGAGTCATAGTTACCGACTCCAGGTGTTTTTGACTCAATCGAAGTTCCTATAGACTAGAGTTAAAATTATGAAAGATTTGCCATAAAAACGAAATCGCACCGCTTATTTATCCTTCAGATTGAACCATGCGTCCAATCCCGGATAAATGGCCGCTTCACCCAGCTCCTCTTCGATTCGCAGCAGCTGATTATATTTTGCTACCCGGTCTGTTCTTGAAGGAGCACCGGTCTTGATCTGTCCGGAATTAGTTGCCACTGCGATGTCGGCAATGGTTGCATCCTCGGTTTCTCCCGACCTATGGGAGGTGACCGCCGTATAGCCGGCTCTGTTAGCCATCTGGATGGCATCAAGGGTCTCTGTCAGTGTACCGATCTGATTTACCTTAATCAGTATGGAATTGGCCACTCCCATGTCAATCCCTTTTGCAAGTCTTTCCGTATTGGTAACAAAAAGATCGTCGCCTACCAGCTGTATCTTTTTGCCCAGACGTTCGGTCAGCAGGCGCCAGCCTTCCCAGTCCTCTTCGGATACCCCGTCCTCCAGTGAAATAATGGGATACCTCTCAGCCAGATCAGCCCAGAAATCAACCATTTCCTCCCTTGTTTTACGAATGTCGGATTTCCAGAAGAAATAGGTGCCGTCCTCTTGATACATTTCAGTTGCCGCTGCATCGATGGCTATTCTAAAATCTGTTCCCGGCTTGTAGCCTGCCTTTTCAACCGCTTCCAGAATAACCTGGATAGCCTCTTCATCATTCTTCAGATTCGGAGCAAAACCGCCTTCGTCTCCGACTGCAGTGGAATACCCCTTTGCGCTGAGAACTTTCTTCAGATGATGGAATACCTCTGCGCACATCATCAACGCATTCCTAAAGCAATCCGCTCCTATGGGCATAATCATGAATTCCTGTATGTTCACGCTGTTATCGGCATGCTTTCCACCGTTAATAATATTCATCATCGGTACCGGCAGCATTTTGGCATTTGTTCCGCCGATATACTGATACAAGCTGATACCCAATGCTTCTGCCGCTGCTTTTGCTACTGCCAGCGAAACGCCGAGAATCGCGTTGGCACCCAGCTTACCCTTATTCGGTGTGCCGTCCAGTGCAATCATTTTCTTATCTATCAATATTTGGTCAAATACGTTCATTCCTTCAATTTCGGGAGCAATGATTTCATTGATGTTGGCAACTGCCTTCAGCACTCCCTTGCCAAGGTACCGGCCTGAGTCGCCGTCACGCAGCTCTACTGCCTCGAATGCTCCTGTGGATGCACCGGAAGGCACTGCTGCCCGACCCACAAAACCATCTTCAACAATGACTTCCACCTCTATAGTGGGGTTCCCTCTGGAATCAAGAATTTCCCTGCCAAATACGCTTTCGATTACAAGATATTGTTTCATTTTATCTTCTCCTTTCAGTTCATCTTCACGGAAATAAATCCCTGCTGTTTACACACCTTAATATGTTATCCACAAAACAGCAATTTAAAACAAACGGCACTGATTAAATGAGCGGTAAACTGAATACGGAAAACGCGTCATTTCCAATGCGCATTGGAAATGACGCGTTTTAATATACTCATTCTAAAGGCAATGAGACTTTATCACCTTGGCTTTGTACTTTAGTGCTGCTTAACTCCGCACATCCACCAATCCTGCCTTTTGCAGCAGGCGGAGGATAATGGCCGCGCTCTCGGCGCGGGTGATGTTGGCTGTGGGGTTCAATTTACCGTCCGCACCCTGGATGAGGCCGGAGCCGACGCCCCATTTCGCCGCTTCTACCGCCCAGGAGGCGATACTGTCCACGTCCGCAAAGTCATCCAGAGCACCACTTGTTCCGCAAAACTCCGTGAGCGCCGCCGCTCGTTGCAACATGAGCATTGCCTCCTGCCGGGTTATGTTCACGTTGGGGTCGAAGCGATTTTCGCCCTTGCCCGCCACAAGCCCATATTGCGCCGCCATAGCTGCTACGCCGGTATACCATGCGGTAGTGGGGACATCTGAAAAGCTGCTTGTACCGTCCACCGGAAGTCCCAACGCCCGTATAAGGATTGCTGCAAACTCGGCGCGGGTAATGCTGGCTCCACCGTCAAAGACTGAGGCACTGCGCCCGGCAATGATTTTACGGCTACCCATTTCGTTTACCTTACCTTCGTACCATTTACCCTTAGCATCAGCAAAGGTCACTTCGTTTTGAATCAGCGCGTAGGTACTGTTCGTGCGGGAATTGATGATCGCGTAATACCTGCCGTCTTTTTCAATGACGTTTGTCGGTACATGGCGGGTACTGCCGTCGGCGTTTACCACCACCGCCGTGGTGATTTTGGCTGCCTGCTTCGCCGTAATCTCAATCACGCGATTAATGTAGGCACTAAAGGTGTCCACACTGACGGTTTTGCCATTATAAGTCGCCGTAACAGTGAACGCTACAGGGGAGAGTACCAGTGTTTCGCCCTTGACACTGACAGAGCTGTTTTGGATGGTCACGTCGAAGGGTACCTTGCTCATGTCCGCGCCGGGGAAAGCCGCTGCAAGTGCCGCTGTGTCGATTGCCGATGTGTTGAGGTTATAGGCTGTGCTGCCGGTCTGGACGGTGAGGGTCATGCCCTTTTGCGCCATGTCCTCAATGTTTTTCACTACAAGGGAGGCTGTGGCCGCACCGTTTTCACTTACCGGCACCACAACAGAGGAGCCTGCCACTGCGCCGCCGATATTCTCGCCCAGCTTCGACTGATCAACGGTGACAGTGGTGGCATCTCCGGTTTTATTTTCCGTGCCGATGTTTACGGTTTTACCGTCCACAATCACCGGCGCACCAGAGAGGGTGGAGACAGTGCGGTTGCCTGAGTTTGTGCTGCCGCCGGAGGGCGCACTGTCCGTCGTGGCGGTCAGCGAGGCGCTGATTGTGCCGGGAAGCGTCTCGGCAGTGGCCTTAATTCGGGCCAAAAAGCTGTACATGGTACTGCCGCTCAGACCGGAGAACACATTGCTGTCCTGCCAGGTTGTGCCGCCGTCCCTGGAGTATTCATAGCCAGTCATGGCGGTCAGTGTCACGCTGTTATAGGTCTTGCTGCCCAGCGTCGGCGCGCCGGATTCCGCCGGGGCGGCAAGGGTGACAACGATAGCTTCGTTTGTCGGTTTGTCCTTCTGGCGAACCTTTACGGTACCTGCAATAAAAGTCAGGCCGGTGGTGTTACCCGCCGCGCAGTCCTGCCAGACGCTGCCGCCATCCAGACTGTACTGCATATTTGTAGTAGTGCCGGTGAGCTTTCCGGCGGCTATGTCATAACCCACACCGGTGAAAATAATGTCATCCACTCCCAGCTGCACCTCACCGCAGTCCGTCCAAGAGCTGGCAAACGCGGAGACTGTCGCCTTGACACGAATATACACATGTTGCCCTCCGATGGCGGCGATTTCTGATGCAGAGCCGATTCCGGCAGTTCCTGTCGCGGAAATGTCAGGTAAAGCATCTGCAAGGATATATTCATAGGTATCCGCCAATGTAATTGCGGTATGGCTTGCGTCTTCGCCAGCCGAAATAGTTATGACAGAGACATCCGGTGCTGTGGGTCTTGCGGGGATCTCCAGCGTCTGCACGTTACCGGAAAGCGCCGTATCCGTCGCCGCCGTACGGAAATAATAGGTAGCGCCTGGAAACAGCATCAGCGGCGCACCGGTGCCCGCCATCCATGCTGCCGCGTCTGAGGAAGTAGTATTGTATTCTACCGTGGCGGGAACAGAAACGGTGGTCTTCTCGCTTACAAAATCAATAGTGTAAGCCGGAGCCGCGGCCAAGGCGCCAATGGTACCGAGCGTCTGCGGCAGGCTTGGCATGGCATCGTCCGTTTCCCTTGTGCGCACCTGAATTACATTGCCCGCTGCAAAGGTCACACCGGTGATGGGTGCGGTTTGCCATGTTGCACCGTTATTCAAGCTGTATTCGTATGTGCTTCCCAGTCCGGTGACGGTGCCATCTTTGACACTGTAGGTCACACCGCTGTTGGAGAGAGTCGCTGAAGCCGACTTGGTGGTGACAGAGAGCGCAGTGCTGACACCGCCTGCTTCGATGGTAGCGGTCTGCTTGACCCGGGCAAAGAAATAATAAGTCGTGTTCGCTGTCAGGTCGGTGAAGGTCGTGGTATCCTGCCACTGGGCCGGCGCGTTGTCTAAGGTGTTTTTGCCGTATTCCACATTCTGGCCGGCAACGGTTACGGCGTCCAGCACTACCTGTGTATTTGTTTTGCTGATGAGCGTCGGTGCTGGCGCGGGGTCTCCGGCGTAATCCATACGGTTTACGGAAATCGTGTAGGTGGCCGTTTTGCCGTCAAAGGTGATGGTCAGGGTTCGGCTTGCGGCAAACGATGAGGAATTAAAGCCCTCGACCATGTCCGTAGTGACATTCTTGTCATATGTGGAACCATCGTTACGGGTGACGGTGATAACAAGGTTCGCCACATCGAGAGGATCGTTTACGATGTAGGATATTTTATGACTGCCAGCTTTCACAACAATGCTCTGGGTAGTCAACGCCGTGAGGGTAACATTCGCACCGCTTACCTGTCCATCGCTGACGGTAATTGTGTCGGAGACAGAAGCCGCATAGCTGCCGGCTACGCCCGCAACACGGGCGACATAGCTGCCGTTTGGTATGCCACTGATAGCGTACGCGCCGCTCTCGTCCGTTGTGGTGTTGCACAAGGCTGTGCTGAAGGTGGTATCCGAGGACGCGTATATATTCACCGTCAGTCCGGATACGCTTGCGCCGATAGCTCCGGCACTCACCGTGCCGGAGACAGTATAGCCGTAATACAGGGTCGCGATATTACTTGTAAAACTGTCATTTTTATAGGTTTTCGCTGCGACGGTAGTAGCGTTTACACCCGTTTTGCCTGCGGGGAGGTATAGATACAGCATTCCATCCTCGTCGGTTTTCATATCGGTTGTGCCGTAGGTGTAGTCCAAAGAATCGGTAGTGCTCAGCGCTGTCAGCGCCGTCGCGGAGGAAATGCCGGAGAGTGTGAAAATGTACAGCTCGACATTCGTCCCGTTGGCGTTTTTCAGCGTACCCTGGTATGTGCCGGAAGCACCGGTACCGATTGCCGGTATACCGCTGGCGCCGGCGACGGCCTTGATGCTTCCACCGGTGATGACGACATTTGCAGCACCGCCACTTCCGCCACCGATACCTGCGCCACCTAAGCTTCCTCCTGTGGCGATGACGGTGCCTCCGGTGATCGTGACCGTTCCGCCTGTGCCACCGAGGCCGTTACTGCCGCCGCCGATGCCCGCGCTTCTTGCCCCACCTTTGGCGGTTACTGTACCACCGGTGATCGTGACCGTCCCGCCGGATTGGGCACCGTTGGCGTTACAACTGCCACCAATACCTGCGCCACCGCGTCCGCTGTCTGCTCCGCCTGTCGCCGTTACTGTGCCGCCATTGATCGTAACGGTACCGCAGTCTTCGCTATGACTGCCTCCTATGCCTGCTCCAGGTTTGTGGCCATCTGAGTCTATTGTAGTTGCCGTAAGGCTACCCGTGCTTTGTCCAGTGATGGTTAGACTCGCTCCTGCTGGCACCCGCAGACCTGCCATGCCAATTCCACTTTTCAGCGTGTTTGCGCCGCTGAGGGTCAGGTATAGTGTCGCGCCGGTCATATCAAAGGCGCAGGTGTAGCCTTTGGCGCTCACATCAATATTCACGTTGTTCAAGGTTATATGCGCCACCGCGCCGGAGGATACCACAATTATGTCGTCAGTGGTCTGCGTGACACCTTCCGTCATAGCGACAGTGTAATTCCCACTTCCGAGGGTCAAGGTATTGTTGGTATAAGTTGGAGCGGTACCGTCATAAGTGACCGTAAATGCGCCGAAAGTATCGGTTGTCTCTGCCGCCATCGCGGCCATCGGCAGCAGGGTCAGCACCATGCATGCCGTCAGCAAAATACTTAAAAGTCTCTTTTTCATTTTGTCTCTTCCTCCTGTTTTTCATCTGTCTGAATGGACGGACTGCACTCGCACTGTTTTGCGAATGAATCAAGAATGCCTCTATTTGTGGTCTTATATCTGCATACGCCTTTTTGCGTGGGATGCTCGGTAAAAATTCCGAAATCCCCATATTTGCAGTACCAGCACTCTCGGGCGGAAAACAGCCGGTCGGCGTCCTGTTCAAAAGCGTCGCAGAAGTCATTGCGCGCGATTTCAAGTCTGCCGGGTGCCAACGTTAGCTCCGCGGTTCTGTCGTCGGATTCTCTCATCATAAAAATCACTTCCTCAAAGCTAATTTCTTAGTATGGATTATATAAGAAAACCACGGCCGGAAACCGGTCGTGGCGTAATTGCAAGATATTTGGCGTAAATGTCGGGTTCTGTCGAATTTTTTCAGGCTTGCTGCGATAGGTGGAGTAAAACGCGCGTCCTGAACACACCGTCTTGCGCTGTAAAATCCACCATACCGTTGTACCTTTCAGCGGTGTAGGAAATACTCTTTGTTCCGGTTCCGCCGCCGGACTTCTCCGATTTCGGAAAGCCGTCTTCAAAGACAATGTTATCCGCGCATGCGTTTTCGACAACAATGTGAAGCTTTCCGGCTCCGTTATAAACGGAATATGCGATATGTAAAGTGATAAATCTCACCGTGCCTTCAGGTGTACGCAGACAGCCCTCCACGGCATTCTCAAAGGAGTTGGCAAGGATGCCAACCAGTGAAACCTCGTCCATAGGAATGCTTGCGGGAATACTCACATCTATTTCTGTTTTAATGCCATTCTCCCTTGCCCGGGCCGCCCATCTTGACAGGATGGCATTTGCTGCCGGATGTTCACATACACCTGCAAGAGCCGGGCTTTCCATCCTCCGTGTCTGAGCGTTCAGATAGGACACCGCTTCCTGTGTTTTTCCGCCCTCCAGCATAGATAAAAGTGTGTCGTAGTGATGGCGAAGATCATGGCGGTCGCGTCGGGCAGCGTTGACGGCATTTTTTTGCTCCTCTATCTGTTCCTCCCACATCTTGCTTTGAAGAGATAGGATGTTCACCCTCTCCTTCCCCTCATATTTTTCCACAACTGCACTGATTGACTGAAATATCAGCCAGTAGACACCCAAGAATACCAGATAAGAGCTCGCTACGAGATACCAGCGGTTATCCGCTTCATACCAGTACAAACGCGGAACATATAGAATAACGGCCTCCAGAACATAGAAGAAGAAGGCTGCCAAAGTGATTAAATTCCACTCTTTTCCCAGAATGTCCACCAGCCTGCGGAATCGAGGACGGAAATATTTGAAATTGAAAAACAAAAGTGCGACGAACAGTACCGTTCGGTATAGTAAATACTCAATATGATACGTGAGTCCTGATGCACCAAATGCACAAACATCCGAAAGGTAGGATATCCCAAGGAAGAAGTTGAACTGAGTGAACATGACAAAAAGCGATATTGCCCATTTATCAGAAGAACAGATGATAAGCAGAATCAAGCACAACCCGATTTCGACGGGTATAATCAGGCGTTCCGCCATCTCCTGTCCATATGCAAATAGAAAGGCACAATATATCACGGCAACTGCAATATAAATAGCAATGGTAATTGCGACCCGTCTTCTTTTCGGCTCTTTCAGCTTTATGAGCGAAAAGAAAAAAAGGCTGATGTAAGCTGCTGTCTGAAAAAACCGCAAGAGTATCAATACATCTAAAAGTATCCGCATAAGGCTCCCCCCTTTCAGATGCGGCAGCTGTAATCCATGTACAGCTTTTTTAGTTCTGTGTATTTTCGGCTGAGAATCGGGATTTTGACACCGGTGGAGAAAGCGATGTTACTGGATGTAAGTTCAACGATATAGTCCATGTTTATAATATAGGTGCTGCCGCATTTGTAAAAACGCGGTTCTTCTTCAAGTAATTCGAATAGCTCGGTTGAGGATTTGCGAACACTGATCACTCTGCCGTCTTTCAAATATAATTTCTGAACATGGTTATCTGTTTCTGAGTATACTATCTTGTTCAAGTCCACACGGCTGATACCATCCGTTGATTTGATTGTAATATAAACTTCGTCTTTTTTTGTGAGCTTATCCATCACCTTGTCAAGCGCCGAAAAGAACTCCTTTTCGGAATAAGGCTTAACCAGATAATGTGCGGCATCCAGAGAAAAAGCGTCTATCGCATGGTCACGCGACGTGGTCAGAAAGATAATCTGGCACTTATCGCCCAAAGCTCGCAATTCCCGCGCCGCCTCCGTACCGATAATGCCCGGCATATATATATCAAGCAACAACACATCAAAGCCACCCTTTTTCGCTATATAAGCAAGCAGTTCCAAAGGGGCGGAGAATAAATCCGTTTTTATATCATAGTGCATATGCTCACAGGCGTATTTCTTGAGCAGACTGCAGGCACGCTCAAGCTCCTGTGGCATATCATCACAGATGGCAATGTGTAGCAATGCAATTACCTCCTATTACAGTGGGTCAATGGTAGCCTTGCGGACATCCACAGCGAGCTTCGCAAGCCGAATTTATCCGCTTTATCCAGGGATTTATATTGGGTTCACTTTTTGTCCCTATGACACCCCGCCTGATGCCCTATACCGATTTCCCTGCTTTGCCCTTGCTTTCCGGAGCATAAAGCACCACCCGGTCACCTTCCAGCTCCACCTTTATCTTATTTTTGCCCTTTAAGCCCAGGGCGCTGATATATTCCTGCGGGATCTGCAGCCTGCCGGCTTTGTCCAGCACCGCCAATTCCTCATGACTATCGCCATCCCGACTGTTAAAGACACCATTACCCATCTCAGCCAGTTCTTCCGCATAGGATTTTTTCCGGATAAATTCACTGCTGGTTCTGCCGTCCCTGATGGCAACCACTCTGTCCACCTTTTGGGAGATCTGCCGGTCGTGAGTTACAATAACGATAGTAATACCAAGGGTCATATTCAATCGGCGGAAAACATCCAGTATGTCTGCGGCTGTTTTGCTGTCCACAGAGCCGGTGGGCTCATCCGCCAGCAGAAGCCTTGGATTGTTGGCCAGGGCAATGGCAATCGCAACACGCTGCTGTTCACCTCCCGAAAGTTGACTCAGTTTATTGTTTCTCCGATTCAGCAGGCCAACCATATCCAGAAGCTGCAGTGCATAGTTTCTCTTGCTGTTCCTTCCGGACAGCAGCAGGGGCATCTCTACATTTTCCTGGGCGGTAAGGTAAGGTATCAGATTTCTGGCATTATTCTGCCAGATAAATCCCACAGTATCCCTCTTATATTTAATCAGCTGAGTATCATTAAACTTTAGCAGATCGCGTCCGTCCACCAGAAGCTTTCCTGCAGAAGGCCTGTCAAGGCCGCCCAGCATGTTCAGGAGTGTAGATTTTCCGCTTCCGCTGTTACCGATGATTGCCATCAGTTCCCCGGCTTCTACCACCAGGTCCAGCCCCTGTAAAGCCACTACTTCAATATCCTTGGTCTTGTATATCTTCACTAAATTCTCACATTCAATCATTTTAGGCGGTTCATTCTGATCATGTCCGTCCTTTATCAAGCCATCACGGACAAGCTCGCCGTGAGGACGTTCATCCTGTATACCTTTATCCTGCAGATGTTCATTCTGCGACCTTTTGTCCTGCAATTCCTTATCTTGCATCGATGATCTCACCATCCTCTAAAGTAAGCACATGATCCGCAATATCGATCATGCTCGGGTCGTGGGTCGTCATGACGACAGTCAGTCCCTCACTCTCCACAAGGCTCTTGAACAGCCTGACTACCTGCAGTCCCATATAGGTGTCCAGCTCCGCTGTCGGTTCGTCGGCAAAAACAATTTCCGGCTTATGGGCAATCGCTCTGGCAATAGCAACCCTTTGCTGCTCGCCTCCCGATAGCTCCTGAGGCCTGTGATTCATCCGTTTTGCAAGACCTACCAGCGCAAGGCATTCCTGAGCGCGCTCACTGCGTCCCTTCCAGGGGTAACCGGCAATTCTAAGGCCAAACTCTACGTTTTCGCAGGCGGACATCATTGAAATCAGTGCTACGGATTGAAATACAAAGCCCATCTGCTTTCTTCTCATTTCGTTCCTGACCCGCTCACCGGAAGCAGTGATATCCCTGCCATTAAACCGTATTATACCCGAATCCGGTCTATCCAGCGCTCCTAATAAATTGATCAGCGTTGTTTTACCGGACCCTGACCGTCCTCTTAATATGGTGAGCTTTCCTTTTTCAACCTGTATGGATACGTTTTTTAACGCATGAACCACTAAGCCGCCGGACTTAAAATGTCTGGCAAGCTGCTCGGTCCGAATCATTTCATTCATGCATTCGTTCATACATTCCTCCAAAGTTACCTATATACAACCCTTCACACGGTTATGTATAAAGCAGCTGCCTCTGCTCAGTCTTCTCCGAGCTTCACAGCCTGATCTATTTTTATTTTTGAGATGATTCTCCAAAGTATAAAGAATCCCAGTATGAGCATCGTTCCGATAACGGAATATATCTTTATATAATCCGCGGCATTGGCCATTATGTTAAACGGAGGCACCTGATCCGCTGAGCTGTAGGCAATCTGCAGCAGGGGTATAAATATGTCTCCCGCAATTCCACCCACTAAAATGCCCATCAGGATGGCGGCTCCCGATACAAGAACCTGCTCACAGGCCAGCATGCCTATGACTTTGGAAAGCGACATACCCATTGCGCGTAAAATGCCAAACTGTAATACCCTGTTTTGTATGGAAATGATCCAATAGATCAGGAAACCCAGCATACTGATCAGCATAGCTGCGATAAAGCCTAGCGACAGCATCCCGTTCATGCCCTGAAGCATTGCGTCATTCTTCATTTTTACCAGCTCCTGCCCACGGTAATCGATCTTCAAAATATCCAGATCCCTGTTAATTATGTCCTCATTGATCTGCTTATCCGTAGCGCCTTCAGTCTTTTTGATCCACACCTCATAGGGCTGTACGGCCAGCTTGTTCTGAATGTAGGATAGGTTGGCTACCACCAGGCCGGGCGCTTCCATGCCCTTTTGTGCCGGGTTGGGGTTGTAGGCAGGCCAGTAATCGATAAAGGCATATATAACACCCTCCAAATAGCTCTGCTCGCCCCAGGAGAGATAAATGGTATCTCCCTCCGTCAGCTTGTATTTTTCCTTCAGATTGGAGGATACAAGAAATGCCTTGGGCGCCTCCGTAAGCAAATTCAGGTAATTATACCAGTGATACGGCAGCAGATCCGGTCTGAACCATGCTACTTTTGCAAACTGATCGGGAATAATGCCCATGATCTTGATGTCATTGACCCATTCTGTTGCTGTCTGAACCATTCCATTCTCTTCCACCAGCACCTTTGTTGCAAGCTCCGTACCGGAGAGGGTGGAATAATCGGAAAAATCGGGTTCATAATATCGCAACGGCTCCTTTTTGGCGACAGCTGCCTCTCCTCCCATACCAGGCGGTCCGCCGGAGGATTTGGGCTGGTTATCCTTCCATTTTGCCAGCAGCCTCACATCGGCTCCGATAGAATAACTGATTTTATCCTCCATGTTTTTATTTATTGTCCTTGCAGAGTTGGCATTGAATAAACCGGTTGATATGGCAAGTATAATGAAAAGCATGAGAAATTGCTCCTGCCCTCTTGATCTTCCGACCTGTATCAGAGAAATATATAGAACCGGGGACCAGAACTTCCGTCCCACCCAATAAATAAAACGGACCAGATAGGGATAGATTCTCAGGAATAAAAGTCCGGTGCCAAGGACAAAAAGTGTTGATGCCAGAAATAAGAGGGGGTCAATCTGCATCTCCAGTGCTTCCATTCCTGTTGACTCCAGAAGCTTTTGCTGCTGCTGATATCTGTAAACACCATAACCTGAGATCAATAGCAAAACAATATCAAGGAAGAATTTTTTCCAAACCGGTGCTTTTTTGGCTCTCGCTTTATCCTGCTTGTGCTTCACAATTGTTACACGAGAGGATGCAATCACCGGCGCAAGCATGGTAATAATGAGTAATACCACCGCAGTCAGCGAATAACCCATGGCTTTTGAGCTCAAGGAAACAGGTAAAGCAGATCGCTGTACAAATTCCAGGAAACCATTGGAAGAACCCAGTATACCGCAGATGAAAAGGCCGAGAGGGGGCCCCGTCAGAAGGGCTGCGCCTCCGATGATAGTGCTTTCAATCAGATAACTGATAAAAATCTGGCTTTTGCTTGCACCTCTGCTTTTTAATACAGCAATACCGTTTTCATCATGATTAATAATCAATTGAGAGACCATGAAAATATAGAATATCAGCATAATGAACACAGGAACAGTGAGAACCCACAACATAGTCTTCAACTGAGCCGCTCTTTCATCATACTTTTGAAGAATTTCAATGGCCGGCATCATCAGGTTCAAGCTTCCCCTGTACTTTCCATACCATTTGGCCTGCTCCTCATAAGCTTTCGTGATTCCGGACAGATTCTGCAAGGTGATTTTGTGGTAATCAAATGCACAATCCCATTGTGCTTCGGTAATCAGGTCACCTTCCTCTGATATGAAGGTATCATGGAAGAGCTTTTCACTCATTAAAAACTCTTTTCCATGTTCCCCCAACCCATTGGTCCAATATACATCATTGGGATCTTTCACGGTAAATACTCCGACTACCTTAACCTTACATACAAATTGATATTTCGAAACAGGATCTGTCAGTGTGTATACCCCATCGAGTAAAAGCTCCAGTTCCTTCATTGCCTGCTGGCTGACCATAACCTCATATATGTCATCTTCCGTTTGTTTATCTGAGTACAATCTGCCATTTGTTATCGTAATATGATCCGCAAGTCCGGATCGTGTACCCAGCTGTGCAAACATCATATTGCCAATTTTGTCCCCCTCAGACTCATTTCTTGGGACATATAGATTTCCAAGCTTCACGCTCTGAGAAACTGAAATGACAGGCAGCTCATACGCAGGAATGTATTGACTCATGATCCTGCGGTCAAAATAACGATAGGCATTAAACCGGTCTTCCGGCTTAAAATTATAGTAAAGACTTGCCTTAACCCTGTATTGGCCTGGAAAGTTCTGAGTTTGGATCTGATAATTCTGCAGGTCTTTCGTTAGCATCCTTTGCAGAATACCATCCGTATAAATGGGAATGCAGCTAACCAGTGCTGTGGACAGTATCGAACCCAAAAGCAGGCAAATGACCATCCACGGGTTACTGAACATTCTTCGCAGTACCATGCGCAGCAATTGCAGCGCCTCCTTTCCGGAGCATATATATGTACGACTTACAGCTTTATCTTAGTTTACAGCTTTACCTTATAACGCCTCGGTTCAAAATGAAATTTTTCGTTTGTAGAAAAATTTCATAACCTCAGCGGCGTTTCAACGAGGCGGGAGATATGCTCGCCGCCTGAAAACCAAATCGGTACCCGCCACTTATAGA
>JAEZLF010000089.1 GCA_023435925.1 Bacillota bacterium | reverse complement strand
CACCTCGCTTATATAGGAAAAAGCTACTCAACTTATTTTACAACACGATGTCTTTCTTTACCCCCTACAAATCATTGATTTGGTATACTACATATTGATTATTTTAGTAACACATAAGTAGTATTTTGAGTTTACTAATATTTTTGGTATCTTCAATCATGCTTTTACATCGCTATCCCCGGCAGGATGATGCATGCTTGTGCCGGATGGTTTCGTACCTGTTTTCTCTTCCTTATTCGCCCGTATATATTCCCGGATATCGAATACATACATCCAGATATCATCATAGACAAAAAACCTGGATATAAAATTGCTGTCCGGTTGGTAGCTATATAAAACAGGTTTCTGGATCTCTTCCGCAATCCTCACCAGATCTTCTATGGACCTTACCATTCTGCAAAGGTCGGATTCACAAGTACTGGAGCTGTTTAACGCTACCAGGCGATTACCATATTTTTTAAATATATTGTTCAGTATCTTGGTGTGCTCACTGATGCCCGGTTTTGTTTTTGTGAAAAAGATCAAAAACGCCAGTATGATAATACTTACACCTGCTGCTGCTCCATAAGCTATGAGAAGCATTCTGTTCATAGGAAGCTGAACTTTCCTTACCTCTTCTATAGCACCGGGTTTCTCCAATGCCTCGTTTTTAATAATATTGAAGCTACTGGTACCAAGTGGAATAATGATGGATTGCGATACCTTGTCTTCAATAAGGCCTTTGTCTGTATTCGCTTGAAGATTTACATTCATTATGACTGACAACCTCGTCGCGATATTTAGTTTTGACAGTTCAATCACCTTTGACGCAAAGCTATTGTACTCAGCATAATTTAAAGATATATTTTTTACGATTGAAAAAGCTTTGTCATTCACATCAATCTGGGTTTCTGGTATTAACTTATATTCTTTACCCCAGATAACTTTTGCTGATGCCTCTTTTTGTTCGCTGTTATCAGCAGCTATTTCTTTATCTTCAATATAATCTTTCTTAGCTTCCTGATACCCTTCCACAACCGCAATAATTTCATATTCTCCTTTAATATCAGTCGCTCTTTCACTGGTGAAATCATATTTGAAATCTGCCAGCACGGAATCAACAAACTCTGTTAAGTATATGCCTCCTTCATCCAAACTGGGTGATGTGTACAGAATATTTGGCTTCAAAAACACCTTGTAGCTTATATTTCCATTACTGCCATAGGTGAACGTTTTCACTTTTGTTTCCAGATATCTGGGAGTGGTAAATTCATTATAAAAAAGGAAGGAAATCACAATAATAAGTATACTTGCAATTGGAATAACCGATCGTTTTACATTCTTATTTATCATTTTTTTCATGTAAGCTACCTCCAATATTAATCCATTAACATATTCTACCGCACTCTGTGATTTCCTTTTTTAGGGAAATATGTATTACATATTGGTACTAAAGTAGCATAGACCACATCATTTTGTACTATGCAAGTTTACTCAATCGCACCAGTAAAAACTACACTTTCATATGGTTTATCAGACACGGGAAAAACCTATAATGAATCAGGATGTTGTAATAAGAATGAATCTGCACGCCGGCATAAGATTTATACTTATCACAATAAAATTTTGGTCTTTGAAAATCAAATTTGAAAAGGAGAATTATTTCATGAAAAAAACGAGATTTTTAGTTCTTGCTCTTGCAGTTGCCATTATGATGATGGGCGCTGGTTATGCATGGTGGAATGAAACTGTAGTAATTACTTCTAAAGTGGACACCGGATACTTAAATGTCGATATCGAAGGCATTACTACTACACCTGATGATGGTGTATCCATGGACTACAATTTTAGTAACACTTGTGGTACCTCAGCAACTTTAAAGTTCATTGATCTATATCCAGGCAAGGGTGGAACTGCAGTAATTACATTTAAAAACAACAGTTCCATGCCTGTGAAACTTGCTAAGGATGTTAAATTCTCAAAAGACTTTACAGACGAGGGGAATTGGTTGAATCCCTTCGATAATGAGAATGTTGCTATAACAGTTGCAACAGCTTTAGGAACATACGCATTAGACCCTGGAACAAACAAATTTACTTATGATGCTGTAAATCCTATAGTTGTCCCGGTCGGCGGAACTATTACATTCACTGTAACAGCTGTCATGGATGGTCCAAGTAATGATAATGATACTCAGAACAGAGACCAGATGGGTTTCGTTTTGGAGCCTACCTTCGTACAGCACAATCAGCCGTAAAACAAATTCTGTCGCTCTCAGCAAAGCAGGGGCATAGCGCCTCTGAAAGCAGTTTAGTGACCAAATTAATGCAGTCGTCAATTGTGTTCATAAGATACTAAGGCAAAAAGGGTTGGAAGATATATCCAGCTCTTTTTCTTTATCATGACCAAAATACACCTACTATTAAGTAATTTAAAAAGTTAAAACTCTACCTTTTCTAAAGGCGCATTCTCCCTTTGCTTGATAAGCAATGTCGGCCAGCCAATCTTTGGCACTATTTGAACAATTTTCCCTTTGATATCCTGAGGAAGAACCAGTTCTGTATCAGCCGAATTATTATTATCACCTTTTGTACGATAGCTTTTTCCCTTTTCCCCTTCCACAATTTCAATAATCCTGTGGGAGACAAGGAAATCTTCCATCTTGAATTGAATAATATCTCCTTTATCCAATTCCTCAATATCCTTTTCTTTCATGATCTTTTCAACAAGAATTACATCGCCCGGCATGATTAATGGTTCCATACTACCTGTTGCTATTACAGATGGATAGATCGGGAAGACGCCAACAGAAAACCAAATAATGCCTATCGATAGAATACACGTAATCATCCAGCTTATGGGGCTTTCGTTGTTACTGTCGAATTTATTAACAGCTCTAATTTCCTTAAGATATATATTTTGCATTGCAGTCAGAAAAAAGACGGGACACATGATCCCAATCAGTGCAGTAATAATCCATTTTAAGTTGGGAAGTATTGGGGACAGCCAATGGAATGCCTGCAGTATACCCATATATGTTACAGCGGGGATAATACCCCCTAAAAAAGCTAGATAGGTCGCGAATAAATTGTGGCACAGATCCGGCGCCAAAAACTGTGCAGTAAATTTGACAATCGTTTCAATATCATTTAGTTTCATGAATTTGGAAATTGGAAATTCAAGTAGTGTCATAAAAAATGAAATTACTAAAAAAACAAGTAGTTTCTCTTTTTTGGCAAACGTGCTTACCATGTAATTCCTGGCAGCTTCCCTGCCAGCAACCTTTGTTCCAACAACAAATATGTTTAAAAGAATCCCAATAATAGAATGGTTATAGGGGCTTTTCCCAAAACCATACAGTAAGCCAGAACAAACCTGTATGACTACAAAGATAACTGCAAAAATAACAGCCCACCAATATACACTTTCCTTCATTCTTGATGATACCTTGGAGCGTACTCTTGGAAAGACCCAGATAGCTAATATAAGAGCTATCCAAAGCAAAGGCTTTATAACATTGAAGAATATACTATAATCAATATGCTCACTTACCGGCAGGTTGTCCAACAAATATATAAAAACCATGAATAAGACCAACAAGAGGCATCTGCCCTTTGTTGGCCTGGTAGGCAAATATTTTCTCAGCATTATGCAGTTTCCCCCATATAATATCATTGGTCATAGCCTTAATGAACAGCCTCTTGCCCCATAGCCTCCATGTTTGTGTTAGTTTCATCGGGTGCAACAGTCACAGGGTCTGTGAGCGGGTCTGCAGAGGAATCTGCAGCCGGGTTTGCAGCGGTTCCCGGATCTGCAGTTGTGTCGACAGTTGGCTCCTGTGCCGGTACTGCTGTATCCGGACTGTCTTTCGTTTCGTCTTCCGGTTTGTTGTCAGGCTCAGGTTCTCCGATTACCGGCTGTTCTTGTATGGAAGCTTCATCTTCCGTATCATGAACTTCTTCGATATCTCCGCCTGTATTATTGTTTTGTTCTGCACCGGTTTCTGTTTCCATGTCTGTGGCAATATCTCCATCAGTAGTGATAACAGAGCTAGCTCCGCCTTCATTCACGGTATCTGTGTCTGCCTCTCCCGTAGTAATGGCTCCTTCTGTAACAACATCTGTACTTATATCTCCGGTACTGGTAGCTCCGGTTGTCGTATCGATCATATCGATGGCTCCGGTTGTCGTATTGTCCAAATCGATTGCTCCCGGTGTCAAATTCTCCGTATCTTCCGGAAGCTCTTTTAGAATAACCTGCGGTTCTACATCTGGTCGTATTACAGTAACTTTACCTATTATTGTAAGTCTTTCCTCCCAGAAACTATACCCTGCTGTAATTAACAGAATAGCAGCCAATGCACTTGAAAATATAATTGCTATTCTTGCTTTCATATGCACTCCTCCTCACTTCAGCTGACTAAACACAAACTCGGATTCGAAATTAACCGTATTATTACCCTCTTCTGCTCCCGCCTGTATGCGTAGTTCCTGGCTTATATAGTCTTCGAGATTGTTGTCCATTGGGTAGAGCAGGCCATCTTGGCTGTCCACATTAGCAAGAACGCTGCCGCTCTCATTTTCAAGGGTGTTGTTAACAAGCTCTGCCGGGATTTTGCCCTTATTAATGATGTTAAATTCTAAAAATCCCTCATAATCAGAATAGACCGGACGGATGATCGTCGCTTCATCGGTTTCAACGATTTCCTCGCTGACAGCCTCTTCCACAGTCCCCTCCACCATAATAGTCTTTTCATCAAGAAATTTTACTGTGAGGTCGCCATTCCCATTTACCAGCTCATATGAAGTATTAGGATCAAATCGGACATCCAAATTTCCTGTACTTACCAGCATCATGATGTTCATACCGCTGTTCCAGTACGCATAACTAATTCCAGCCAGATTCAGGATCACTATGGAGCATACAAACAATATACACTTACTAATCGGCGCCTTTTTCCTTCTTCTACTTATCACTCCAACACCACCCTTTTCAATATTAAACACTTAACAAACCCGGTTTCCGATTGACAGAAAATTATTGGCGTAAAGTGCCGCTTCTGTTCTATGGCTTAATCCCAGCTTGGCTAAAATACAGCTTATGTGCTTTTTTACAGTATGTTCCGATATAAAGAGCTTTTCTGCAATTTGATTATTACACAAGCCTTTACCGAGTTCACAGAGAACCTCCTGCTCTCTGACTGTCAGCGCATCAATTTTCG
>JAEZLF010000220.1 GCA_023435925.1 Bacillota bacterium | reverse complement strand
TATAAGAAATTTACTTCATTTTATATATTATAACAAGTTTTTGCGGAAAATCCAACGTTATAAATGGGGCTAAATAATGTAATGTCCTTTGCTTCTGAGCCCGTTAATTCCCTTGAGGCCGGATTGGGTCATCCTTGCTATTTGCTCAGGAGTTACATATACTCTGGAGTCGGTAAGTGAAATCCGGTCACCAACTTTAGCAGGATCTAGCGCATGTATCAAGATTCTTCCTGGCGAGCTGGCAAAATTGGCACCTGCCTCCATAATGCCTTCGTAGTAAGACTGGCAAGCACCGGAAAATACACAAAGCTTGTCAAGGCTGGGCTCATAACTTCTGGCTTCCTTGACGGATTGAATATAGTATCTGGAATTCCTGTAGCTTTCCAGTGAATTCATCTTTGTTGCATTTTTCTTCAAACCGTCATGACCTGTTACAATAAGAACATCAGCCCTGGTACTGGCCAACAGGGATCTAATATGCTTAGGCTGTTCGCTTTCGGGTAATACGCGCCCATAGGCTTTAATCTTTGCATCCGCGTAATATTTCTGACACATCCTCAGAAAATCCTCACTTGAGTCAATATGAAGTATTGTCCCAGGTTTGCCCCTTGCCTGCTGAAATATGCCAAACGGTGAATTGCCCCGGGACATATGATGTATGCCTCCAAATTCAAAAATGCTTTGGAGCTCTCTTTTCACCTGATCGGGGTCTTTCCATTCCAGATCATCCTCATCGGAGTCTGCAATAATTCTGAATACCAAACCTTTTAGAAGATATGTTCTTTTTCCGTTATTTTTGCTTGTGACATCTTCTATTTTAAATTGAATATCCCCGCCATAGGATTTTCTGGCAACAAAATCTCCAATTCTTAATGAGTTCATCGTACCATCCCCTCAATTTACATAAATCGATAGTACATAATATGAAGGGGTTATTTTTTTGGGAACGATGTGGAGACCGTTTTTGACAATAAAAAAGAATCACACGGCATGTGCGATTCCTGATTCGTTCAGGCAATATCTCCGGAATAATTATATATCTGACTTTTTGGCGATACATTTCCCTGATATATGGAAAACCATTTGATTCGCTAATCCTTATTTTACCTTTGACATGATGGCTTCAGCCACCTGCTCCGGAGATAAATGAGTTGTATCAATGATCAGATCATAGTTATCAGAATTGGAGCAGTCAACTCCATATTTCGTGATATATCTCAGATTTTCGCTGCGCTTTCTTGCAAGAATTTTTTCTTTCGCTTCCTCAACGGTCTTATAGCACTCAACAGAGCCTCTCTGATCCCTCATAATTCTTTCAGCAGCTGAATCCAGCTGGACGGACAAATATACCTTGAATGAATCCGGCACAAAATGCCATGCCATTCTGGAGTCCAGGACCATATTCTCATCTCGTTGGCCTATCTTGGTTAATTCAGTGTCAATTTCTTCATCGATCTCAGGATGGGTTTCCATATATTTGTTAAAGGCATATATATCCATTTGGTATTTCTCCGCTAACGAACGTTGTATTAAACCAATAGAATAAACATTCAGGTTGAACCGTTCCTTCAGATATCTGCACACAGTTGATTTTCCGCTGCCCAGGTCACCGGTTACGGATATTTTGATTCTTTTGCTGCCTTGAGTCATTGTCTGTTCTCCTTTAGGTAAAAGCTTCATACGTATATTATGTTATTGAGATTATATCAAATAAGATGCCGTCTTTTCCACATAATTATCAATTTCATTTCCATCGTTGCATTTAATGCAGCGATGGTTAATCAAATGCTCCTAAGACCTCTGCAAAACGCGGTTTGGCGTACAATTCGCGCAAGCGCTCATTGATTTATTTGACTCTCCGGCGGATTGGTAATAAAATGTTCATATACAAATCACGTATGGTATCGTATTACTATCATGCAAAAATGAGGAGGGTTTCCCCATGAGTTGTTACAATATCATGACGCTGATTCTGAATAACAGGATCAAAAATGCGGTCAAGCTGCAGGATGTTCTGACGGAATCGGGCTGTATTATTAAAACCAGATTGGGGCTTCATGAAGCAGGGGATGCGTGTGCAAATGAAGGCCTGATTATATTGCAGCTCATAGGTTCTGCCGCGGAAATCGATGCGCTGGAAGGAAAACTAAATGCTGTAGAGGGAGTCAAAGCACAGAACGTTAAAATCTGCTCGGATTGGTAAGCTTCCCACACATATGCCCGGATTGGAAAGCTTTTGGCATAGGATCTGCGCAGCTTTCTCACAGTCTCACGAAATGCTCTGGATATGCTGGGGTGGGTAAGTTGTGCTATTATGGTTAACAGATAGGAGAAATTGCATATGAAATGGGAAATTGGTGCACGGGCTCACGATTTTGGACGGTTGCCCATAGTTGAACTTGCACCCAGAATTGCTGCGGCGGGTTTTGGTCATATCCAGCTTGCCCTTGGGAAAGCATTGAGTGACTTTGAATATACATACGGTATACTCAGCAATGGACTGGCCAGGAGTATCGAAAAGGAATTGGCCAGAAATCAGCTTCGCCCATCGGTGATCGGTTGTTATATTAATCCTGTAGAGGAGGATCCGGAAGCGCTTCAGATGAATATTAATGTATTCAAAGAGCATATCCGGTTTGCCCGAGAACTGGGATGTAAAATGGTTGCCACAGAAACCGGACATATTCCGGCGGATCATCTGGAAGAGGAGACAAGGAACAGAGCATTCGAGCGGCTCATTCGATTTACCTCTGAGGTAGTAGATGAAGCTGAGAAATTCGGAGTACTGGTAGCCATCGAATCAGTGGTTCATGATACTGTGAATACAGCAGGTACCATGAAACGGCTCTTTGAGCGGATACCCTCCAACAACCTGTGCGCATTGGTTGACATTGTAAATATGATATCGGCTTCCAATGCTGATTTGCATAAAACTCTGATAGACGATGTTTTTAAGCTATACAGGGATCGCATCAATGTGTTTCATGTAAAGGATTTTGTAGTGTCCGGCGGTGTTAAGGAAAGTGCACCTCTCGGGCAGGGTTCTTTGGAACTGGAATACCTCATGAATAGGATCAAGTCGGAAAAGCCCTATGCGGATATTATTCTGGAGGAAATCAAGCCGGATGACGCACAGCGGGCAAGAGAGCATGTATCAAAGCTGCTGGGGCAATAACAATAGATGGGTCGGAGTATTTGAACGGCTGCAGAAAAGATAGCGATTAGGAGGATAGAAAAAATAAGATGAAAGCATTTATGGATGAAAATTTCTTATTGAAAAATAAGACAGCGGAGAAGCTATATCATGATTATGCGGAAGCCATGCCGATTATTGACTACCATTGTCATCTGAATCCGAAAGAAATCGCCGAGGACAAGAGGTATAAAAACATTACCGAATTATGGCTGGGAGGCGACCACTACAAATGGCGTGCCATGAGAAGCAATGGCATTGAAGAAAAGTACGTGACCGGAGATTCCTCCGATAAGGAGAAATTCCTGAAGTGGGCGGACACCATCTCATGCTGTATCGGAAATCCGCTGTATCACTGGACTCATTTGGAGCTGAAGAGGTACTTTGGTATTGATAAGCTTCTATCAGCAGATACGGCTGAAGAAATATGGGAGGAGTGCAACAGAATTCTTGTATCCGAGAAGCTTTCGGCCAGAGATCTGATTCAACGCTCCAATGTGAAGGTGATCTGTACCACAGATGATCCAACCGATACTCTTGAGTACCATAAGGCAATTTCGGCGGATCCTTCCTTTGATGTAAAAGTATTTCCTACATTCAGACCTGATAAAGCGATTAATATTGGCAATGATGGATTTAAGGAATATATACAGAAGCTGGGAACGGCTGCAAATGTGGATATTAAGAGCTTTAAGGACTTGAAGTCCGCGCTGGAAAGCAGGATTCAGTTCTTCCACGATGCAGGCTGCAGAGTTTCAGACCACGGTCTTGACCAGGTCGTCTACAGCGAGGCATCGGAAAATGAACTGGATAGGATACTCCAGGAGTCAATGAGCGGCCAGGCTCTGACACAGGACGAAATCCGGAAGTTCAAAACCGCAATTCTTTTGTTTGTCGGACGTGAATATGCAAAAAGAAATTGGGTCATGCAGCTGCATATTGGTGCAGTGAGAAATGTGAACAGTAGAATGAGAAAGCTTCTGGGACCGGATACCGGTTTTGACACCATCGGAGACAGCAATTTTGCAGAAGACCTTGCCAGTATCTTAAATGCGTTGGATACAACCGGCGAGCTACCAAGAACGATACTGTATTGCCTCAATCCAAGGGACAATGAGGTACTGGGCACGGTAATCGGCTGCTTCCAGGGCGGAGGTATACCCGGCAAGCTGCAGTTTGGCTCCGGCTGGTGGTTCAATGATCAGAAGGATGGTATGATCCGTCAGATGACAGCTCTGGCTAATCTTGGCCTTCTCGGCAGGTTTGTCGGTATGCTGACAGACTCAAGGAGCTTCATGTCTTATACAAGGCATGAGTATTTCAGAAGGATTTTATGTAATTTGATCGGCGAATGGGTAGAAGACGGAGAAGCGCCCAATGATATGGTACTCTTAGGAAAGATGGTGCAGGATATCTGTTATAATAATGCAGCCGGGTACTTCCAGCTGGGGTAATATACGGATAAGTATGTCGCTGAAACAACCATAAAGCACCTGTCTATATAGGAACGGACAGGTGCTTTATAATTCCATTTAACACATTTGACAATCTCAAATATCCCAATCCGGCAGATATTTCTTTGTGTTTTCCAGCATTTCATCGAATAGTTTCCTGGCAGCGGTAATGTCAATAGTAACAAGAGGGTCATTGACAAACGCTCGGAAGGCCATTTCCTTATCGCGGTTCATCGCTGCACGAAGTATGGTTTCCTGATTCAATACCTGGCGCATCACAAGGCTTTGCACGTCATCAGGCAGTCTGCCGGCCAATACAGGACGCACATGATCTCTTGAGAAGACAGAGTTTGTTTCAACGACACATCCAAGCGGAACGCCTTCCATTTGCCCTCTGTTTGGAACATTAACATTGGTAATCATGTCACCCAGGCCGAGCAATGCTTTTATCTGGAGGATTCCTTCCTCTCCGGATTTCTTTATTTCAACCTCTTCCTCGCCGTTGGCAAGACGCTTGGCTTTCTCTACCAATTCCTGCTGGCGCTCCTTTCTCCAACTGACGGGAGTAAGGCCGAACTTCCACGATTTAACTGTCTCGGGATCCTTCAGATACCAGGGGGGGAGGAACTCCGCCAGATGTCTGTCGCCGGCTGCCGCAGCAATTCCATACCGCTTGAACAGATCAAACTTCACTCTTTGGGCGGACGAGAAGTGGCTGTTCATCCAATTGCCCTTCTCCCCATCCTCGAAGCCATCTTCATAATATTTATCTACAAATTTTTTATACATTTCCAAAAGATCGTATTCCTTGTAAGAAGCACTGTCGATCCAGGTAAAATGGTTGATACCGAGCACATTCACGTGGATATCCTCTCTGTGGGCATCTTCAATGCCTTCCATATCCTTCAGCATTTTTATTAAGAGGTCCTGGGTGCCGAAAACCTCATGGCAGCAGCCGAAGGCTTTGATTTGAGGGAACACCTCGTACAATGTCCTGACACATAGAGTCATTGGATTGGTATAGTTAATTACCCAAGCCTTTGGGCAGCATTCCTTTATGGCCTGAGCGATAGTCTCATACATGGGAATTGTTCTGAGGGCTCTCACCAGACCGCCTGGGCCTGCTGTATCGCCAACGGACTGGTATATACCGTATTTCTCCGGAGTATGGACATCCGATGCCATTTCATCAAAGGTGCCGGGCAGTATGGATATGATAACCAGATCAGCGCCGGTTAGTGCGGCTTCCAGCGTATGTACTGCTTCATATTTCCATTTACCTTTCACATCATCCCTGGCAGACAATCTATTTCCGATGGCTTCATTCACTTTGGCGGAATCATAGTTGATATCATATAGGTATATTTTACCGGACAATTGCTCCTCAACGGCCAAATCACCCATAAGCCCCCACGCCCAACCTCTTGACCCTCCGCCGATATATGCCAGCTTTATGTCCTTTACGGTATTTCCTGCGTATTGCATGATACACACCCTCTCCTCATGTAGTTACATCTATATTGGATGAACTGATTTAATAACCCGGTTAGAAAAGTTCATTCCATGGATATGCTTTAATCATACAGCAAATAATAACGAAAATCAGTACATTATTTGCCGATATTGCTTTAAATTCTACATAATTTGATTTACAGTCCATATTCTATTTAGTATGATTAAATTGTTATAGCAATGATATAGCAATCAAATTGGTACAGCGATGGGTACAATCTCTTGAGCTTAGCAAGCAGAAAAATTGCACTGATACGGTACGGCCAGAAATACTGGAGGGCGTTTTTTAGGGGGATGGGCAAATTGGATAGCAGCGTCACACTCTGCCACGAAATATATGAAGGCTTTGAGATTGAGCATTGTAAGAGACAAGAACCGATCAATATGAATCTTTACCATTACCATTCAAGCTATGAGATCTATTACCTGCTCTCGGGAGTCCGGAATTATTTCATAAAGGACCGGACCTACAGGATCGAGAAGGGTGATGTTGTGCTGATCAACAGTAATGATTTGCACAAGACTACCTACGGCGGTTCTTCCACCCATGAAAGAATATTGATCAACTTGGATGAAGGTTTTATCGAAGACATGATGGCGGCCATTAAGGATATTGATTTTCTGAAGCCATTTCAAGAGGATATTCATGTGATAAAGCTGAATAAAACTGAGCAGGCTAATATAGAGCGAATATTGCTCAATATGATGAAGGAAGCGAAGGAAAAGGATGTTGGAAAGGTAACCAGCATTCAGCTTCTGACTCTTGAGCTGCTGATATTTGTTACAAGACTGGCCGTTCGGCGCGGTAGTGCCGTAAAAAGGCATTTGAACCCAATGCATGAGAAGATATCCGATATTGTGAAGTATATCAATGCGGGCTACATGAATAAAATCACACTTCAACAGATTGCAGATCAATTTTTTGTCAGCTCATGTTATTTGAGCAGGTTATTTAAAAGTGTGACCGGGTTTACCTTTGTTGAATTTTTGAATAGCGTAAGGATAAAAGAAGCCCAGCGGCTACTGAAGGAGTCAAAACTAAACATAGGCGTGATTGCGGAAAAGACTGGCTTTGAAAGTGCCACACATTTTGGAAGAGTTTTTAAGGAGATAACAGGATTTTCACCATTAAGGTTTCGAAAGATCAATAAGGTGGCTCTCTATAGATGAAAGCGGCAAAAGGTACGAAAGCAATATAACGAGGGAGGAAGGAATATGCGATATTTATGTATGAAACTACCTGGGAGCAGTCTGGACATATCAAAAGTTGTTCTTGGAACGGATTATTTTGGAGCGACTGTTCCGGAGGAAACGGCCTTCAGGCTGCTGGACATTTTTGCAGACGCGGGGGGAAACTGTGTTGATACGGCTAGAATGTATGCATCATGGTTGCCGGGCGGAGCCGGAGCCAGTGAGAGGACCGTTGGTAATTGGCTGAAGTCAAGAGGAAACCGGAATCATATCATTATATCCACAAAGGGGGGGCATCCGAGACTGGATCAGATGAGTACCGGCAGACTTTCACGAGGGGAGATAGAGAGTGATGTGGATGAGAGCCTTCAAACCCTTGGTGTGGATGTGATTGATCTTTACTGGCTTCATAGAGATGATGTAACACGGCCTGTGGAAGATATTATGGAAACGCTTTCGTCCTTGATCAACAAAGGTAAAATTCGTGCAATCGGCTGCTCCAACTGGAGGGCAGATCGTATCGAGGAGGCCAATCGGGCTGCGCAGACGAACGGTTTTGCTCCCTTTAGTGCCAGCCAGATTCAATGGAGCCTTGCAACGTCAACGCCAAAGGCACACGATGATCCTACCATTGTCTGTATGGATGAGCAGGAGTACGGCTGGTATCTAAAGGAAAGCTTCCCTGTATTCGCATTCTCTTCCCAGGCGAAAGGCTTTTTCGCCCGTGCGGCGGCAAAAGGCCTGGATGCCATCAACCAAAAGGCGTATACACGATTTTCTACACCGGAGAATATTGAACGGCTGGAACGAGTAAAGAAATATGCAGCGGATAACAGCCTGACGATATCGGCTGTTACTCTGGGATATATTATGAGCAATCAGGTTCCTGCGGCGGCAATAGTAGGATGTAAAAGTGAAGAGCAGCTTCTGGACTCGCTGACAGCTGCAGATGTAGAACTGCCGCAAACCGTGACAGATTGGCTTTTTGGGGTTGTGTGAGAAGCGACGCTCGAGATTTCAGGGATCTTGTAATATGGTTTTCTCTGCATACAATAGATAACGATCAGCTTTTTCAATGCAAAAGTGTTGAGATGAGCTGTTTTTTTTGTTACGATAAGCTATACTTGCCGGATGAAGTTTGAACAACGTCACAGTCCCCAGCCGACGTTGTTCAAACGCCACGTTTAGGCGTGGCGCACGAAGTGTAGCGTAGGGCGAATTCATTTTGCCCGCAGCGAGGGGGTATGGGGGCTTGCCCCCATTGGAAATTGAACAGAAATATTGCGACAAACGAGAATACTCCACCTGTCGCACGTTATGGTGATAAATAATACAAAAGGAGTATGACAGAATGCTGAATGAACAACAGAACAAAAAAATGCTGGTTAAGCTTGAGAGAGCATTGGAGGTTTTTGAGCCTTATATATTCCGGCCGGTCGGTCAGCTCGAGTATAAGGTGTTTGAAACGAAAGAGGACTTCCGCCAGGTGCCGGATGATGAGCTTTTTACAGAACCGGGTGAAATGTGGGGAGGAGAGGGTGTGACCTGCTGGTTTAAAGGTACATTTACACCTGCCAATGAATATAAAAATCAGCCATTATTCATCATGCCCCATGTCGGGGGATATGAGGCCATGCTGTGGGTCAATGGTGTTTCCTGCGGAACCTTTGCCACTAAAATTGTTGTGACCCGTCATGGCAATCACTATTGTGACCGGATCTGTGCTCAAGCGAATCCGGAGAAACCAATGGAAATTGCCATTGAATTCTATGCAGGTCATTATGTCATAGGCTGCCAGCCTTTTGAAAAGAATGATAACACAGGCTTTACCTATCCCACAGGGAGAATCGACATTTGCGTGAAGAATCAAACTGTGGCGGATTTTATCTATGATCTGAGAATTCTAACCCAGCTGGTGGAAATGTCCGACATCCATTCCTTCCGGCGCGCCGAAATCATGAATACTCTTACGGAGGTCCACAGGGTACTGTACTATTCCCCGGAAAATGTGGAGTTTGATGTGTGGATGGACTCTTTGAAGACTGCAATCACGATCATGAAATCCTCCATGGCACGCAAAAATGGGGATAGCGCACCTACAGCGGTGCTGGTGGGGCACAGCCACATGGATACCGCATGGCTGTGGCCGATTCGAGAGACGATCCGGAAGAATGCCAGAACCATTTCCAATCAGCTCAGCCTGATGGAGCAGTTTCCTGAATACCGGTTTATTCAGAGCTCGTCCTATCATTCAAAGATGATCGAAAAGGACTATCCACAGCTGTTTGAAAGAATGAAGGAGCAAATTGCTTTGAAACGGTATGAACCCAATGGGGCTGTATGGGTCGAATGTGACTGTAACATCACCTCGGGAGAAGCCATGATCCGGCAATTTCTTTGGGGGCAGCGGTACACGCAGGAGAAGTTCGGTTATTTGTCCGATTCCTACTGGCTGCCGGATACCTTTGGCTATTCAGCAGCTATACCGCAAATTATGAAAGGCTTCGGCGTGAAATATTTCCTGACGACCAAGCTTTCCTGGAACGATACCAACGATTTTCTCTATGACACCTTCCTGTGGCAGGGACTGGATTCCAGTCAGGTAATTGTCCACTTTTTCGATATGGATACATGGCCCGATCCCAAAGGCCTATTACAAAGGATCCATGGAATTAACCACAGAAACGGTATCAAGTGCAAGCAGGCATCGGACAGCCGTCTGATTGCCTTTGGATATGGAGACGGAGGCGGAGGGCCGCAATTCGAAATGATTGAGCTGGCCCGAAGGCTCGACGATCTCGAAGGCTGCCCCAGGGTCAAGTACAGCTCGGTATCCGATTATATGGATGGTATCGATCAGCGCCGTGATCAGCTGCCCAAATATTCGGGAGAGCTATACCTGGAGCTTCATAGGGGAACGCTGACAGGAATGCAGCAGATCAAAAAGAACAACCGCCTTGCAGAACAGGCGTTAAGGGACCTTGAGATTCTTGAGGTTATGGAGGCTGTCCGGCAAAAACGTAAAGGGTCTGATGAGGCTTACCGCGATTTGTGGGAGACATTGCTGGTCAACCAGTTCCATGACATACTGCCGGGGAGCTGCATACCTGAAGCTCATGACGATTCCATCAGGGAAACGACTGTTCTGATTGAACAAGCAGATCGAATGATTGCAGAAAAGCTGAAGGGTGTGTCTTCTGAAAAGGTTTTTGGTAAGTTGCCTGAGGGTCCTGCTGAAGGTTCAGAGGAAGATTCGGCTGACGATTTATCTGAAGTGTCATCTGAAGAGTCCTATGAAAAGGAAGAAGTCAGTTGCTTTACGGTCTTTAACTCCCTCAGCATACCCAGAAATGATGTTTTTTATATACCGGCGGAGCAAAGCTACTGTGCGGTAGATGAAGATATAAAGACACAGAATGTCACTCTGCTGGATGGGTCTGCTGCTGTAGCGATAGCAAGCTTTCATCAGCAGCCCTTATCCTTTGACACGATTACATTAAGAAGAGAGAGAACGGAAGCGGAGGAACGAGCAGAAGCAGGAACAGTACTAGGTAGTGCGGTAGAAGGAAAAGCGGCTGAAGGTATAGCGACACAAGGGAATGCAGCAGAAAAGTCCTCGTTCTTATATGAGGGCAGTAAACTGGAAACACCATTTGCGTCAGTGATATTCGATGAAAGAGGATACATCAGCTCATTGATTGATAAACGAAATTCCCGGGAGCTTTGCGGCGGGAATTTACCCCTCAATTCCTTCCTCTCTGCGGAGGACGTACCGGCTGGCTGGGACGGCTGGGATATTGATGCCGACTGTATGCTCAAGCTAAAATCCGATGCTGTGCTGCTGTCCCGCCGGGTGGTCTCGGACGGTGCGGTGGAATTTCGCATCAGAAGTGAATATCAGGTATGTCAAAGCTCAAAAATTTTGCAGGACATGGTATTCTACGCAGACAATCCGCTGATCCTGTTTGACACGAAGCTGGAGTGGCGTGACAAACATCGTTTGCTCAAGGCAGCATTCGATACCACGGTAAGATCTCAGTATGCGACCCATGAGATACAGTTCGGTAACATCAAACGGCCGACGACAAGGAACAACTCCGTGGAACAGGCCATGTTTGAAGTCTGCAACCATAAATATACAGATCTTAGCGAACCCGGATACGGCATTTCCCTGCTTAACGACTGCAAATATGGAATCAGTGTGGATGGTTCCTGCATGAGTTTGTCACTGGCGAAGGGAGGGCTTCGTCCCGATGACCGGGGGGATGTGGGAGATTTCCGGTTCAAATATGGTTTTCTTCCCCATATGGGTGGATTCCATGCAGGCAACGTTATCCATCCGGCCTACCATTTCAATCACAAACGATTGGTAAACGATGGGAGTCATGAAGCGAAGCCGTTCATCAGCATCAGCTGCGATAATGTCATTATAGAGGCAGTCAAGCCCTGTGAGGATAGTCAGAACGCCTTTATTGTGAGAGCTTACGAGTGTGAAGGAACTTATTCCCGTGCTGACATTGCTTTTGGCATGGAGTATAATAAGCTTGAGCTGTGCGATATGATGGAAAGGCCTGTAGAGGAATGCGGATGCTCACTGGCTTTCCAGCCCTTCGAAATTAAAACGATTAAAGTCAGCTACAATATACAATAAAGTAAGCGC
>JAEZLF010000206.1 GCA_023435925.1 Bacillota bacterium | reverse complement strand
CTGTTATAGAGCTGGACGGCATTCGGGTGGATACTGTAAAAGGAATGGTCACCAAAAACGGTTCGGAAATTTATCTCTCGGCACTTGAATACCGTTTATTGCTAATATTTATCAACAACAGGGGCACCGTACTTTCAAGGAGCAAGCTTTTGGAGGAAATCTGGGATATTGCGGGGGAGTTTGTGAATGATAATACGTTGACCGTATACATTAAGAGGCTGCGCGAAAAGATCGAAGACGACCCGCAGAACCCTTCGTTTATCAAAACAGTCCGTGGCATTGGGTATAAGGTAGGCGAATAAATGGACGTTTTAAAAGATCCCCAGATTAGAAAAATGTTGCTTCTGCATATTGCAATTAGCTGTATTGCAGTTTTCACAGGCTTTGTGGCAGGAGGAACAGTCTGCGGTATACTGGTACTATGCTTATGTCTTTTATTTTCATTTATTCACTTTTTGTCAGATTATAAAAGGTACAGGAGGATTTCTGACCTGAGCAGTGACATAGACAGTATTCTTCATTACAGAGAAGTCCTTGATCTTAACGATTATGTAGAGGGCGAACTGGCAATACTCAGCAGCGAAATATATAAGATGACGGTCAGAATGAGAGAACAATCCGAAATTCTAAAAAAGGATAAACAATATCTTGCTGACTCTTTGGCAAATATCTCCCATCAAATAAGAACTCCGCTTACATCTGCCAATTTAATTGCCGCATTGCTGCAAAAACCCGAATTAACCTATCATCGACGCCGGGAACTCACACTGGATCTGATGAAGCTTTTGGAACATATTGACCGGCTTGTCACCGTTCTTTTGAAGCTATCCAGACTTGATGCCGGTACCGTTGAATTTCAGCAGGAAAATGTTTCTACAGCAGAGCTGATTGATAAAGCTTCCGAACCTCTGATAATACCGATGGAGCTGAGAAATCAACAGCTGCGTGTAAATATTAACGGTAACGGGAGTTTTTTGGGCGATCTTGTGTGGACTGCTGAGGCCGTTGAAAATATTCTCAAAAACTGTATGGAGCATACACCTGAAGACGGAATAATTAGAATTGACGCGTCTGAGAATGCACTGTTTACAGAAATAATCATATCGGATAACGGCAACGGAATAGAGAAGGAGGATTTGCCGCATTTGTTTGAACGTTTTTATCGCGGCAAAAATTCCTTGGGTCAGAATTACGGAATCGGATTAGCTCTTGCACGGATGATCATATCTGAGCAAAATGGCACGATAAAGGCTGAAAATGTAAAGAGCGGCGGAGCAAAATTTACTATAAGGTTTTATAAAAGCACCGTATAACGAGGCGCTGAATGTCTCACTTGTGTGCACTTTGCTTTCGCAAAAAGCCTAAGCGGCGGGTACCGAGGTGTTACAGGTGACGTTTTTGTAATAAAAAAGTCACGGCGGTGTCACCTGGCCGCAGTATGATGGTTCCATGGATATGAATGGAGGATAATAATGGATATATTAAAAATTGAGAATCTGACAAAAACCTATGGTACGGCGGATAATATGGTTAAGGCACTGGACAATGTGAGCTTTACTGTAAAAAAGGGAGAATTTATTGCTATAATCGGGCCTTCAGGCTCAGGGAAATCAACTCTTTTGCACATACTTGGCGGAGTGGACAAGCCGACCTCCGGGAAGGTGTTCATGGATGGACATGACGTCTATGCTCAGAATGACGAGCAGCTTGCAATTTTCCGCCGGAGACAGGTAGGGCTGATCTATCAGTTTTACAATCTCATTCCTGTCTTGGATGTGAACGAAAATATTACGCTTCCGGTCCTTATGGACGGCAGAAAGGTCAATGAGGAACGCTTGAATGAGCTCATTACCTTTTTAGGTCTAAAGGGCAGAGAAAAGCATCTTCCCAATCAGCTTTCCGGAGGACAGCAGCAGCGCGTTTCCATAGGCAGGGCATTGATGAACGCACCGGCTGTTGTTCTGGCGGATGAACCAACCGGGAACCTTGATTCCAAAAGCAGCCACGAGATTGTTGAGCTATTGAAAATGTCAAATCAAAAATATAACCAAACCCTTGTTGTAATTACCCACGATGAAAATATTGCATTACAGGCTGACCGAATAATAGCCATCGAGGACGGCAGAATTACACGTGACGAGGTGATGCGCTTATGAATATTTTCTTCAAGGTCACGCTGAAAACGCTGTCCAGGAATAAAACACGCACACTTGTCACAATAATCGGTATTATTTTGTCTGCAGCAATGCTGACTGCTGTGACAGCCTTTATAACAAGTCTTCGGGAATATATGCTTGACGTGTCGGTCTATAATTACGGTGATTGGCATGGATGCCTTTATGATACAGGGCCGGATAAAGCCGCGGAGCTGAAAAGTAATCCGGAGATCATGCAGGCTGCAGCGTGTGAGAATATTGGCTATGCGGCCCTGCCTGATCCGAAATACGAATATTCGCCTTACATTTACATTATTGGTGCAGACAGTAATTTTAATACGATGATGCCTGTTCATATCACGGAGGGCAGGCTCCCGGAGATGATTGACGAGATCATTTTACCTGATCATTTGCTGAAAAACGGAGGGACAGCGTTTTCTTTAGGAGACAGGATTACTCTGAATATCGGTGTACGGATGTATGAAAATTCAGTACTCAACCAGCAGAATACTTACATGAAAAATGAAAAGGGTGTGGTTGAGGAGAAGCTGGTCATTCAGGAAGCTCGCGCGTATACTGTAACCGGGTTTTATGAACGCCCGAGCTTTGAGGACTATTCTTCTCCGGGCTACACAGCCATTACGGTTATGGATGATACCGAGCGTGGAGACAAAAGCTTTGACGTGTATTTTAAGCTTAAGAAGCCTGACGGCATATATGACTTTATAAGGACGGAGGAACAAAAGGAAGGCTTCGGCGGCAGCTCATATAACGATGATGTGCTTATGTTCAGCGGCGTATCAAAATATTCAACCTTTTATGCTGTTCTTTACAGCCTGGCAGCCATTCTTATTTTACTGATTATGGCCGGCTCTGTTTCGCTTATTTTCAATGCCTTTTCAATCTCCGTAAGTGAAAGGACAAAGCAAATAGGGCTTCTGTCATCGGTCGGTGCTACGCAAAGGCAAATCAGGAAAAGTATATTATTTGAAGCTTTATTTGTAAGTGTAATCGGTATACCCATCGGGATCCTTTCAGGAATAGCGGGCATCGGTGTGACTCTTTTGTGTGTCGGGCAAAGATTCTCATCCCTCTACTCCGGCGAAGTACCATACTCACTGTCACTCCATGTGAACCTCTGGACAATCGTTACAGCGGTGCTGTTTGCACTGATAACGGTTTTCATTTCGGCATGGATTCCTTCGAGACGTGCGACACGCATTACAGCGATAGAGGCAATACGGCAAACAAACGATATTTCTGTAAAGGCAAAGGATATTCGTACCTCAAAGTTTACTTACAGACTTTTCGGGCTGGAGGGTGTACTTGCCCGGAAGCACTTCAGGCGCAGCAGGAAAAGGTACAGGACCACCGTCGTTTCTTTGTTTATGAGCATTGTATTGTTTATCTCTGCCAGCTCCTTCTGCTCTTATATCAAGGATAGTGTCACGGATGTTTTTGAGACCAGAGATTATGATATCAGCTGGTACTATGATACGCAAACCAATACCGAAATGACCCCACGGCAAGTATATGATTTGTTGGCTCGGACAGATGGCTTGACAAATTCTGCCTATGCTTTTGTCAAGCAGGGCTCTGCAATGATAAACAAGGAAGACCTCCTGGACGAGTTCAGGAAACTTTATGATGGATTAACCGGTAATAGTGAGGGAAGCGGTGATGTGTACAGCTTACCTGTGGGTGTATACATCGTGCCGGATGAGGTGTTTGAAGGATATGCAGCTGCCGGGGGCTTGGGCGGTGCAGACGCAGTTGTAATGGCATATGTGGAGGGTATTGATCCGGAAACAGGCAAATATTCGAAGATCAATGTGCTGCGTGATACATTATCGGCTATGAATTTGAAGCTCCAGGACGAAAGTGACGAACCTATCCCTGAGAATATAACACAGGAAGAGCTGGATGCACTGTTGTATAAAAATACGGCCATTGATGTGGGGGCAATAGTTGATTCCCTACCGTTTGCTATCAATGGCTCCTACAATGGGTACTTTATAACGGTAATGGTTCCGGAACGCTGTATTTCAAAGTATTTTGCAAATATGGATGTAACAAATACGGTTTATTATTTTAAAGGAGAGGACCATGCGGTTCTGGCAGATAATCTCATAGCCGTTATGGCTGAGAATGGCCTGCCTACAGAGAACTTGTATGATACAGCTGCTCATGATGATACAGATAGGAATACGATATTTATCATCAATGTTTTCTCCTACGGCTTCATCATCCTGATTTCCCTGATAGCGGCTGCAAACGTATTCAACACGATATCAACCGGTATCAACCTGCGGCGCCGCGAATTTGCAATGCTTAAATCTGTGGGTATGACACAGAAGGGCTTCCGTAAAATGATGAATTATGAGTGCCTGATGTATGGTACAAAGTCCTTGATGTGGGGACTGCCCGCGGCAGTGGGAGTCACATATCTGATTTACCGGAGTATAGATGCTGGCTATATTACAGGCTTTTATATACCGTGGGTAACGATGGCCGTTGCAATATTCAGTGTGTTTGCGGTTGTTTTTGCCACAATGCTTTATTCCATGAATAAATTGAAAAATGACAATACGATAGACTCGCTAAGAAACGAAAATTTATAACAAGTATTTCTGTAAGATCAAAATATCACTAGGAAACATGAGCC
>JAEZLF010000187.1 GCA_023435925.1 Bacillota bacterium | reverse complement strand
CGAAGGGTTAGAAGATTTAACAACCTACTCTTCTTGTATGGATCAGGAAAAATGTATTTATTATTATAAAACTTATGGAAATAATCGTATAAATGCGGTAGATATATATAAGGAACAATTAGAGGGCACAAATCTTAAAATATTCGACTATCATGTCAATCAAGATATCAACTATCAAAATTAGAATTACCAAGGTTTGCTGGATGATATTTAATATATTGAGGAGAAGATCAGAAAATTCATGCGTTTCAGAGGATAATTATTTGATCCATTTTTGATGT
This sequence comes from Bacillota bacterium, assembly GCA_023435925.1. GTDB lineage: Bacteria > Bacillota > Clostridia > Acetivibrionales > DTU013 > JAEZLF01. The sequence continues at coordinate 53,829 of JAEZLF010000187.1, read as the reverse complement.
GCCTCCATTCAATCCACAAATGCTAAGTATTGACAGCTATACAGGTATTAGATTATGCAACATATTGAGTTTATGAGTCGTCTAATACATTGCAATGCAGGCAATTGCTTAATTATTTCCATTGATAATTACAGTTGCGGTAAAGCAGAATAATACACAGAAGTTGGAGGCTCAAATGTCAAGAAATACTCTTTTAGCAGTGTTAGTAGTCGCATTACTTACTTTTTCAGCATGCCAGAGTAAGGTGGATTCAGATCCTGCAGTTCCGCCCCAGGACAATGTGGTTGCCGGTCCGTCCGAAGATGGTACAGACGCTGAATCGCCGGAGGGTACAGATACAGATGTACAGACGCCCCAAAGCGAGCTGTTTTCAATGATAAAACAGATTTATGAATTAAAGAATCCTGATCTGGCATTGGGTGATATTCCGGTTGATTTAGCAAACGGTGATTCAGTCAAGTATTACACCGGCCTTGGCGATATCTCCAAAGTTAAGGATATTGTTGCTTCGGAGGCTATGATAGGTTCCCAGGCCTATTCGCTTGTTCTGGTGCAGGTAAATCAGCCGGAGGATTCAAAAACAGTTGCTGAAGAAATGCTAAATGGTATCGATCAAAGAAAATGGGTCTGTGTAGAGGCCGATGATCTTCAAATCGTAGCACAGAATGATGTTATTATGTTGATTATGGTATCCTCACAATTGAATGATGTAGTTACATCGCAGGAAATCGTTGATGCATTTAAAGAGGTTCGCGGCGGCAAGCTTGATATCGAACTGGAAAGGTGATTTCGGATCGCCGGTTCTTATTCTGCAACAGCATGTCTGATTCGCTTTAGCGGATAGGAACCGGCAGATACCGTAGTATTGGATAATATGCTTTTTTCCAGTATCACATTTTTATACTACTTCTTACCGATTGTGCTAATCATATACTATATAGCACCATTAAAAGGGAAGAATCTGGTGCTGCTTATATCATCCCTAATATTTTATGGGTGGGGTGAGCCAAAATATATAGTTCTAATGGTATTATCTATAGCAGTTCAGTATTTTTTAGGGCTTCTTATTGAAAGGTATCTTGATACGGAGTTGGCTAAATTCTGGATGATTATATCTGTTTGTTTTTCATTAGGGCTACTAGGTTATTTTAAGTATAGTGATTTTTTTATCGCTAATTTCAATGCCACAGGTTTATCCATGCCCTTACTGAGGATCGCATTACCGGTTGGCATCAGTTTTTATACCTTTCAGATATTGAGTTATACCATAGATGTATATCGAAAGCAAACGAGGGCGCAGAAAAGTATTATAGATCTGGCAACCTATATTGCGCTATTTCCTCAACTGGTCGCAGGGCCTATTGTACGTTATGTAGATGTGGCTGCAGCGCTGGAGAATCGGACGCACAGTATGGAGAGATTCCGTTTTGGCATACGGCGGTTTGTCTTTGGCCTTACTAAAAAAGTATTGATCGCAAACTCTCTTGGTGAATTGTGCAATATATTTATCAATACTCAGGATAGATCTGTTTTATTCAGTTGGATGTATGCCGTGGCTTTTTCACTGCAGATATACTTTGATTTTTCGGGATACAGTGATATGGCGATAGGACTCGGACACCTGTTTGGTTTTGATTTCATGGAGAACTTTAACTATCCTTATATATCAACAAGTATAACCGAATTTTGGCGGAGATGGCATATGTCGCTTGGTACGTGGTTCCGGGATTATCTATATATCCCTTTGGGAGGCAACAGGGTCGGAAAAGGCCGTTGGTTATTCAATATCCTGCTTGTTTGGCTGCTTACCGGGTTCTGGCATGGAGCTGCCTGGAACTTTATTCTTTGGGGGCTGTTATTTGCCATTATGCTGATCATAGAGAAATTATGGGTAAACAGGCTCTTGCGGAAAATCCCAAAATGGGTTTCTCATATTTATGTTCTGTTAATTATTTTGATTAGCTTTGTCATATTTGATGCGCCTGATATTTCAACGGCATTTATGAGGATAGCCTCTATGTTTGGAGCTTTTAATAACAAAATGACAGATATGCAATCGCTGTATTACTTGCGAAGCTATGGATTTATATTGGTATTGGCAATTATCGGATGTACACCTTTGCCGAGAAAGCTTATTGAGCGTCTTAGAAAGAATCGGATTTGTAAAGCTATAGCAGATGTTATGGAGCCTATTGCCTACACCTTACTATTGCTTGTTGTTACAGCTTATTTGGTTGATTCTTCCTTTAATCCGTTCTTATATTTTAGATTCTAACTGTTTTAGAAAGGTATTTTTAGAATTGAGGATGTTATGAAAAAGAAATATTTTAACATAAATAGATACAAGAACTTGATTATTGTTATCATCGTGTGCTTGTTTTGGTTTTCGTTAACTATTATTAGCTGGATCAATCCTGCAAAGGATATTTCGGAAAGCGAGCGCAGAAAGCTTGAACAGCTTCCTCGGCTTGAACTTCAATCCATGCTGTCCGGGAAATTCATGAAAAATTTTGAGGAGTATGCAAAGGATCAATTTCCCGGCCGTTTTGGATTGCGGAAATTGAAGGCCTTTACGAGATTTTATCTTTTATCTCAAAAAGATAACAACGGTATATATATCGAAGACGATTATGCAGCGAAGCTGGAATATCCATTGAACGAGAGTTCAATCCATACGGCTAATGACAAATTCCGATACCTGTATGAGAAGTATATGTTCGACAAGGATGTAAAGCTGTATTTTTCAGTTATACCTGACAAAAACTATTATTCAGGTGCTCAAAAGGGTTACCCGTCAATGGACTATGAGCAGTTGTTCCGGATGGTAAGGGACGGAACCGATTACGCAAGATATATTGATATTACAGATATGCTCTCTCTAGAGGACTACTATAGAACAGATATCCATTGGAGGCAGGAAAATATTGATAAAATTGCGAAAAAGATTGGTTCGGAATTGGGGATTGCCGATTATCTGTCGCCGGATTTCGAAACAGTCAAAGTTGATGACCCGTTTTACGGTGTTTATTATGGACAATCTGCATTGCCGCTAAAGCCGGATCAGATTATTTACTTAACGAATGACACGATCAAAAACTGCACTGTGTACAATGTGGAAAGTGATAGTATAACTCCCGTTTATGATTTAGAAAAACTGGAAGGGAGAGACCCCTATGATGTATACTTATCAGGTGCGTCTCCCTTGCTGATTATTGAAAACCCTGCTGCAAAAACGGACAGAGAACTTGTTGTATTTCGTGACTCTTTTGGAAGCAGTCTTGTCCCGTTGTTGCTAGAGGGGTATTCCAGGGTGACGATGGTTGATATACGGTATATAACCAGTGATTCGCTTGGCAGCTATATTGAGTTCAACAATCAGGATGTTTTATTTTTATACAGCACGACGATACTGAACTCTGCAGTTATGCTACGGTAACCCAAAAGGCAATCAATCTACCAAAACCTTGGTAATAAAAAGGGGACATTCCTCAACCAACTTTGCTCTTGGTTGAGGAATGTCCCCTTACAATATCGAGTGAATAAAATAAATGAGCTGGAATTCTGTTCTAAATTACCAGGTCAACATGCTGTATCGTGCCGGCTTGGCCGCTTTCCTTCAGGAAGATACCGCTCCTGGCAATACTGCCAAGAGTCTGGTTGCTGTTTGTTTTTACATCAAAGGCTGTTGCGGTATTTCCAAGGTATATGGCACCAACCCCTTTGACGCCAAGAGCAAACAGCTGATCATTTCCGTTTTCATCCTTCGACCAGATACGCAGCTTGCTGTAGATGTCATCATTCTCATCAATCCAGCCGTTGCCGTCCTCGTCATATAAGGCAAGATCATTGAAGCCGTTTCCGCTTTGCGGACCAAAGAGCTCAGAGCCGTCATTGATGATTCCGTCATTGTTCAGGTCATAAGCCAAAAAACCACTGCCGCTTGTAGCAAAGGAGATTTGGTCTTCATCACCGTCTGCGTCAATATCAAAGCTGAATTTGTTATTGGTGAGCGCAGCGGTAGGGCCGTCAAAGTTGATAACCAGCGGATCCACCTTTACCGCATCACCGGCTCTTAATGAAACATCAAGGCTTGAATAAAATTCGCGGCTCATGCTGAGGTTGAGATCAAAGCTGATTTCTCTTCCATCCGCTGTCCTGACAGTTCCTCCGGCGGCAAAATTCATGGTTTGCTTCTCATAGTGGGTCTCGTGGAGGTCATATTCCAGACCCCAGCCTTGGTTTTGGCGTACCGTAAGATTCACAGGCTGGCCAATTATCGGACCACTTAACTGAACCGGCTTCATCTCCGATTTCAATTGGCTCAGCTTCTCCTTGTCAGGGAAAACAAACCGAAGCTTTTTCCCGGTGAGCAGTTCCAGCATTTTTTGAAGCATCAGTATTTTTTGCTTTTCTCTATCGGTATACAGTTCCTGGGGTTCCACCTCTTTGGCGACACCGGCTGTTACTGAAGCCATTTGCTTTTCGAGAGCGGCCTTACCTTCGGCAGAGAGTTTCAGACTATCGCCCTGTTGTGTATTTTCCGGCGTGATGAACAGGTTGATGGGCTTTTCTCCCTCAAAGGTCGGCCGGGTATTTCCGACCCAGGTTTTCAACGATTCTTCTTTTGTATGAGTTTCTACGGACGTGCTGGCTCCGGCCAATAGCACGGAAGAGCTTTCAATCCTCATAATAGATGCCTCCTTGCATTTTATGAGCAGTGAACGGGCTATTGCCGTTCAGAAGCAGTGAATTTCGGCTATCCTTAGCCTGAAATATATACTGCACTACTGTATTAATTATCGGCATACAGAAAAGAAAAGATTATACAGAGTTTGCTATTCAGATAAGGAAACTCTAATACCTGATTATGAAGAAAGGGAAATCGAAGGTCTAAAACAGTTCACGGATCATTCCTCATGTGGTAAGATTATTTTATATGAATAGTGACATGGACCTTGTATGGAGGGGGAATATGGGACTTAGAATTGTGTATGGCCGTGCAGGAAGCGGAAAAACATCCGGCTTGCTCGGAGAAATGAAACATGCTCTGAATGCCGGTGGTACACACCCATTGGTACTGATTGTTCCGGAACAATTTTCGTTACAGGCTGAGAAGAATCTTGCCAGGGAATCCGGTACAAAAGACATATTCAGAGCTGAGGTATTGAGCTTCAGGAGAATGGCCTTCAGAGTATTTAACGAGGTAGGGGGAGCTTCACGCAAGCATCTCAATGCTTCGGGCAAGAGTATGCTTCTGTTTAAAATAATGGACAGTCTGGGAAGCAAGCTAAAAGTGTTTTCCAGAGCAGCTCTCAGAAAGGGCTTTACAGAAACAATTGCTGACGCCATTACGGAATTCAAACGCTATGATGTAACACCAGAGGAACTGACGAAGGCGATGTCAAATATGAAGGATGGGCTGGCGCTAAAGGACAAGCTTTGGGATCTGGCATTGGTCTACAGTGAATTTGAAGAGCTGCTCCACCGGAACTATTTGGATGCGGACGATGACCTGGTTGAATTATATAAAAAGCTGGATCAGTCAACGCAATTTGACGGCGCTGAGATATGGATTGATGAGTTTTCCGGGTTTACACCCCAGGAATATAAGGTGATAAGTAAATTACTGAGAAAGGCAAAGAGGGTGACTGTCAGTCTTTGCACGGACTGTTTATCCAATGAGCCCGGCGAAGCTGCACCGATGGTTTTTACTCCTGTGAGAAAAACTGCGGTGAAGCTAATCCGATTGGCCGAATCAGAAGAAATCGAAATAGAAAAGCCTGTTTCTCTGCGGAGCTCTCCACGATTTACGGATTCCGGCGAGCTAGGGCATCTCGAAGAGAACTTCTATAAATATCCGTGTAAGAAATTTCTTGAATACACCGGTGATGTACAAATTGCTTCTTCAGCCAACCCCTATTCGGAGGTAGAGGATGCGGCACGGGATATCATAAGGCTTTGCAGGGATAAAGGTCTGCGATACAGGGATATTGCCGTGACCATGAGGAATCCGGAAAGCTACCGAAGTATTGTAAAAAGTGTCTTTGGCCGATATGGAATTCCTTTCTTTTTTGACGGAAAGAGGGAAATCGACGGTCACCCATTGATTATCTTCATTCTGTCAGCTCTTGAAATATTCTCAGCCGGATGGCCTTATGAAGCTGTTTTCAGATATGCGCGAACGGGACTTACCGGTATCGGAAGAGAGGAAATTGATTTATTGGAGAACTATGTGCTGGCAAATGGTATCCGGGGGAACAATTGGATCCGTCAGGAGGACTGGGACTATCCGGTGGAACCGTATGGCAGGGAGGGAGAACCGTCATCGTATGAATTGGAATGTCTGGCGAGGATCAACGCAGCCAGAAGGCAGTTAACGGCACCGCTTGAGGTTTTCAGAGGAAAGACCAGAGGTGGCGCCAAAGCAGTTGAATTCTGCACTGCGTTATTTGACATGCTTTGTGAAGTAGGTGTCGATAAAAGAATCGAAACGCTTTCCATGAAATTTGCTTCAGAAGGGCTTCTTGACAGGGCAGCAGAGTACAGACAGGTATGGAATATTGTCATGGATGTTTTCTCCCAGATCGTCGAGGTACTGGGAGAGGAAAAAATGGGTACCGAACGTTTTTCTGAGATACTTGCTGCGGGCTTTACCGGACATAAGATGGGACTTATACCCCCATCCCTCGACCAGGTTCTGGCCGGAAGTATTGAGCGGGCACGAAGCCATGATATAAAAGCATTGTATATACTTGGTGTGAATGAAGGGGTGCTCCCCGGTACGAAAGCGGATGACGGACTTCTTTCCGATTCGGACAGGGATCATCTGGGACAGGCCGGACTGGAACTGGCGGGCAACACGGCAAGCCGATGCATGGAGGAGAGATTCATGGTATATATGGCGTTTGCTACTCCTTCCAGATATTTGTGGCTGAGTTATCCTGCTGCAGACAGAGAAGGAAAGGCATTGAGACCTTCCCGCGTTCTATCGGAGGTCAAAAGAATACTTCCCTATGTGTCGGAGCAAAGTACGATAGCCGGGACGGATCCGGCGAATGTACCACCACAGCCGGCTGCACAAGTCCCGGCTTTTGATGAACTCGCAGCACAGCTGCGCAGACGCTATGAGGGTGAAACCATCCATGAGGGTTGGAAGATTGTATATAAATGGTTTTCACGCAACAGAGAATGGAAGGAAAAGTGCAGCAGGATTGTCAATGGACTGGGGTACACCAACCAGACCCGCCGCCTTACAGGTGACAGAGCCGGAAGGCTCTATGGAAAACCGGTTTTTACAAGCGTTTCCCGCATGGAGACTTACGCAGCCTGTCCCTTCTCCTACTACGTACGTTATGGGCTAAAGGCAAGGGAGAGGAAAATGTTCAGCTTTGATCCTGTGGATGCCGGTACCTTTATGCATCATATTATTGACGAATTTTCCAGAATGCTGGTCAAACAGGGGATCAGTTGGCGCGGATTGGATAGAGAATGGTGTGCCGCACAAATATCATCCTTGGTGGACAAACAGCTGTCTTCAAAAGGAAACAATATTCTGAGCAGCAGTAAGCGCTATATACATCAATCAGTAAAACTGAAAAGAACAGTAACAAAGGCTGTCATGCTTATTGGCAAGCATATTGAAATGAGCAGCTTTGAACCCTCCGGCTATGAAATTGAATTTGGTGAAAAGGGAAGGTATCCGGCTATCCGAATTCAGCTGCCTTCCGGAGAAATTATCAACATGACCGGCAGAATTGACCGGATTGATTCGATGACAAATGAAGATGGAACCTATCTAAGAATTATTGATTATAAATCCGGGAATAAAGCACTAAAGCTGGCAGATGTCTATTACGGACTCCAGCTGCAGTTGGTTACTTATCTGGATGCAGTACTTGGAATGGAGCCGGAAACAACATTGAATGAGGATTTTGAAGCGGATACGTTAGCAGGGTTAGGTGGAGATGTTGGAGCGGACACATTAGCAGGACGCAGTGATAGCCCTGAGAAACAGGAGAAAAAACTCCCGGCCGGAATTCTCTATTTCAGGCTGGATGATCCTCTGATCCGGTGCGACAGGGACATACCGGATGAGGACATTGAAAAAGCAATCATGAAAGAGCTGAGAATGAAAGGCCTCGTGCTTGCCGATGTGAAGCTGATCAGAGAAATGGATAAAAATATAGACGGAGATTCCCTCATTATTCCGACAAGGCTGAACAAGGACGGTACTCTGGGAAGGTCTTCCGCAGCCACAAAGGAACAGTTTGACGTGCTTCGCTGCTATGTCAGGAAAACTCTTTCCTCTATCGGAAGCGGAATACTGGATGGAGATGTTGTCATAAGCCCATACAAGAAACGGACGATGACCGCCTGCACCTACTGCAGCTTCAGCTCGGTATGCCAGTTCGATACGGCAGTCAGAGATAACAGGTATCGAGTTATACCGGACCACAAGGAGGATGAGGTTTGGCAGCTGATGCGGGCTGCCGGAAAGGCCGAGGACGGACAGGAAGGCGATGGAGGGCAGAAGAATGGCTAATCATTGGACACCTGAACAGCTTGAAACAATCACCCAGAGAGACTGCAACCTTCTGGTTGCCGCTGCTGCCGGGGCGGGTAAGACCGCAGTGCTGGTTGAAAGAATTATCAGGAAAATAACCGATAGCGTGAAGCCTGTGGACATTGACAGGCTTTTGGTCGTTACATTTACCAATGCGGCTGCCACAGAGATGCGGGAGAGAATCGGCAATGCTTTGGCAGCCGCATTGGACGCGGATCCTGCTTCTGTGAATTTGCAGAGGCAGATGGCTCTTTTGGACAGAGCCAGTATTATGACATTGCATTCTTTCTGTCTGGAGGTTGTCAGAAGCCATTTTCATGATCTGGATATCGATCCGGGTTTCCGGATCGCAGACGAAACAGAGAATGCCCTGATGAAGCTGGATATACTGGAGGAATTGCTTGAAGAGAAATATGAAGAGGAAGAAGCGGAAAGCGTCTTTTTCCAGCTGGTGGACAGCTACGGAGGCGGGCGGGATGACAGCGCGCTGAGGGACATCGTGCTGCTGCTGCACCGGTTCACCCGGAGCCACCCATGGCCCGAGCAGTGGCTTGCCACCCAGGCAGAAGCCTTTAACATTGGGGCTTCTGCCTGTTTGAGCAGCACCCCGTGGGCTCGTGTGCTGCTCAAAAGTGCCGTCGCCGAGCTGCAAGGCCTGAAGGCCTTGCTTGAGAAGGCGACGGCACTGGCAAGCCGGGCGCAGGGCCTGGAGCCTTACTGTGGCGCCCTTGGAGCGGACTTGCAGAAGGTGGAGGAACTGCTATGCATCTGTCAGGTTGGAGCTTCCGCAGCCACTGATCCAATTGGGGCGGCTTCCGCTACCACAACCGCTAACACTTCCGACACCTCAGTCTGTTCTGACAGTTACGGTGTCGCGGCCGCTTGTACCGTTAACTTCGAATCTCGTGCCGCTGCAGCCGTAAACGCTACGCCCCCCGGCTGGGATACCATTCATGCTGCCTTTTCCTCTTATGAGCCGGTCCGGCTCCCAAGATGCGGAAAAGATGCAGATATTGATGCTCAGAACGAAGTCAAGGCAGTCAGAAAGCTGGTAAAGGACAAGCTGAAAAAGCTTGCTGAGAGCGGCTTTAATGCCAGTGAAGCTGAGGTAACGGCGGATTTTGCGAAGCTATACCCGTTATTTAAATACCTCACGGAGCTGGTTTGTGAGTTTGACGCAAGGTATGCCCAAAAAAAGAAAAACAAGGGACTTCTGGATTTCAATGATCTGGAGCACTTCTGCCTGAAGGTCCTGCTGGAGGAAGGTGTGCCAACGGCGGCTGCCGGTGAACTCAGTGAAAAATATGAAGAAATACTGGTTGACGAATATCAGGACAGCAACCTGATTCAGGAACTCATACTTGGAACCGTATCCGGAAATCGTGAGGGCAGATTCAACATATTCATGGTCGGTGATGTAAAGCAGAGCATTTACCGCTTCAGACAGGCCAAACCGGAATTGTTTCTCTCTAAATATCTGACCTATCCCCGTGAAAGCGGGTATGATGCCAGAGTAATCCAGCTGTACAAGAACTTCAGGAGCCGTCCCGAGGTCATTCATGGAGTGAACTTTGTTTTTAAGCAAATCATGTCTTCGTTGGTTGGAGAGCTTGATTATACAGATGAAGAAGCGCTCAATACGGGAGCTGTCTTTGACGACCCGGAGCCGGTCTGTACAGTGGGTGGATCGGTAGAGTTACATATTATTGATGTTACGTCGACACAATCAGAAATATCATTTGAAAATAGCAGCAACGATGTCCCAGGCGCTTCGGGTAATGCTGAAATAACCGACATTCCGGGTGACATCGGCAGCACTGGCAGTGCCGGTACCATCGATAATACCGGCAACGGTAGTAACATAGGCAGCATCGTTAATACTGACAGCTCTGGCAATGGCGGGAAGCCAACAGCCCACGAACCCGATGCAGGCAGCACAGGTATGGGCTCTTCAGATAGCAGTGAAGAGAATGAAGAAGAACCGCTGGATCATATTCAAGCGGAAGCACGGATTGTCGGCAAGCGGATTCATGCTCTTGTATCCCGTACATCCGAAGGCTTCCATGTCTATGACAAGAAGCTTGCTAAATACAGACCCGCAGAATTCAGAGATATTGTTATTCTGATGAGAGCAACACGAAACTGGGCGGATATTTTCTCAGATGAGCTGGCGGCAATGGGAATACCCGCCTATGCAGACGCAGGTATGGGCTATTTTAAAACAGTTGAAATTGAAACCATGCTATCACTACTGCAGATTATTGATAACCCGCTTCAGGATATCCCCCTGCTGGCAGTATTGCGCTCACCCATTGGAGACTTCAGTGTAGATGAACTCGCTGATATCCGGCTGGCGGATCGGAGAATATGCGTATATGAAGCGATGAAGCTGTATGCGGGCGAAATGAGATCCGATATCAGCGAAGTGGAATTCACAGCCAGTAAAGCAGAATCCGATGCCGGCGAAATGCAATCCGATATTGCCAAATCAGAATCCTGCACCGGCGAAACGGAATCAACAGAACACCGGAACCTCCCCAAGTACAGTCAAATGTGCCTGGATCAGGATCAAGTTCAAGCAAACCTGACTGAGGGACAGAAAAAGGCGGGCAGATTTTTGAAGCAGCTTCAGACATGGAGGGATTATGCTCAATATATGCCCACAGACGAGCTTGTGTGGCTGCTGCTTACTGAAACAGGGTATTACAGCTATGTTGGTGTTTTGCCCGGAGGAGTCGAACGTCAGGCAAATCTGCGGATGCTTTTTGAAAGAGCCCGACAGTACGAAGAAACCAGCTATAAAGGTCTCTTTAACTTTATCAATTTTATCAACAAGCTCAAAAGCGGCGGCGGAGATATGGGAAGTGCAAAAATTCTCAGCGAGCATGATAATGTTGTCAGGATTATGAGCATACACAAGAGCAAAGGACTTGAATTCCCTATTGTCATTGTGGCGGGATGTGGTAAGAAATTCAATATGATGGATCTGAACAACAGCATTTTATTGCATCAGGAGCTTGGATTCGGGCCGGATTTGGTAGATTTGGAAAAGAGGACGATCATGCCCACGCCTGTAAAGTTTGCAATCAGGCAGAAGCTTAGGTTGGAAACGCTTTCAGAAGAAATGAGGATTTTGTACGTAGCATTTACCAGAGCGAAAGAAAAGCTGATCATGACTGGTTGCATCAAAGATGTAGAGAAAGCATGCTCGAAATGGTGCTCCATTGCAGATACTCCGGAAGAAAAGCTGCCCCAGTATGATATGCAGCAGGCTGGAACCTATCTGGACTGGTTGGGACCGGCGCTGGCAAGGCATGAACTGGCTGTCCCCATACGACAAGCTGCTTTGCCCGCTGGAGCTATCCCCCTTTCAAAGAACGAGAAATCATGTTGGACCGTTAAGCTGTGGGGTCTTGGTGCTGCAGCGACAAATAAAGAAGCGGTAGAGGCAGGGGAGAATATCAGGCAATGGCTTGAGGAGAATGCGGATGCTGCTGAAGCCAATATACACTATGAGAACCGCCCTGACAGACTGAATGGAGAGGCGGGCTCCTCTACTGAAAGGAATGAAGAAAACGGTGCTGTTGATAGTGAGGCATTACAAATCATCAGGAGATTGGAGTGGCAATACCCCTTTAATAAGCTGTCATCGATGCCTGCCAAGATGTCCGTTACCGAGCTTAAAAGACGGTACGCCAATGAGAATGAAGAACTGCAGGAGTCGGCTGCACCGTTTATCCAGCCATTAGCAGCCAGGCCGAGGTTCATTGAGACAGATAAGGGTCTGGACGCTGCCGGAAGAGGAACCATTATGCATTTTGTCATGCAGAATATCGATCTCGCCAGACTTGCTGCTTTTGCGCAGAAGGCTGGGATTGCAGCAGGAATGTCCGATACAGCCCCAACACCCGAGGCTGCCAGTATGCCCGCCACCGAAGCCGCCATTGCTTCAGCTGCAGTCCAGCCGCCGGAAGCCGATACCAAAGCCGCCGATGCTTCCGATACAGCCCCAACACCCGAAGCCACCCGCGTTCTGGATGAAGAGCTTAGCTCGCAACTAGCTGCTATGGTGGCAAAAGAACAGTTGACTGCAGCAGAGGCCGAAGCCGTTCGCATACCGGCGATTAGCAGGTTCTTCAGATCTGCTGTAGGAATGCGTATGCTTCAGACCGGCACGGTACATCGGGAGACTGCATTCACGATCGAGATGAAATTGACGGATATCTACAAGGAACTGCCAGACGCTTTGTATGGCAATGAAACCATGCTGCTGCAGGGAGTTATTGACTGCTGGTTTGAAACAAAGGATGGCTTGGTGCTTCTGGACTATAAAACGGATTATGTACCCGCGGGAGGCTCCGATCTGATCCGGAAACGGTACAAGGTCCAGCTGGACTACTACACCAGGGCACTGGAGAAGATCACGGGCAAAAAAGTAAGTGAAACATATTTATATCTGTTTCACACCGGCGAGCTGCTGAATTGCTGAGCTGCTGAATCGCGAAGGCAGCCGCACAACCGCACAGCCGCCAAACAATTGAGCTGCTGAGCTACTGAGCTGCACCAAAACTCGACAAAAAGACTGTGGAAATCTGGAACATTTTTCACGATTAACTGGTCTAATGCTACAAATAATATGATGATACGAATGATTGGAGTCGGATATGAACAAAAGAATGAACAGAATAATCAGAATTACAATTGTTGTTGCTATCACCGCATTATTGCTGCAGGGCTGCGGAGGAAAGCTGGGCAATATCGAGAAAGACCCTGTTTCAGGCACACAGCTTTCGCAAAATGACACAGCAAAGCCGGAAGGAACCCCGGAAACAGACAGTGTGACAGACAGTACTGCAGATCAAACCACCGGCGATACGGCAGACAATAACGATGACCAATCCGACGGCAATGCGGCCGAAACTACCGGGCAGCAAAGCACTGCGGCTCCTATCGATCTGAATGCTGTGAAACCCAACGAAGCAGGCAGGATTATGGTGGTGATGTTCCATAATTTCGTGGAAGAGTATATAAAAGGTGACAAAGCATATACCACTACCTTCGGTGAGTTTGAGAAGCTCTTGGAAACGCTGTATGACATGGATTACAGGCTGGTCAGCATGAATGATTATCTGAGTGGGAATATTGACACACCTGCCGGCTGCATCCCAATGGTATTTACCTTCGATGACGGCACAGCCGGACAATTCAACCTGATTGAGGAAGGGGGAGCCCTTGTTGTGAATCCCCGCTCTGCTGTCGGTATTATGGAAAAGTTCCATGAGACTCACCTTGACTTCGGTACAAAGGGTACCTTCTATATCAATCTGGGAAATCAGACTTTCCCGGGTGCGGGGACTGTAGCACAAAGACTGGAGTATTTGAAAAGCAAGGGCTTTGAGCTTGGCAACCATACCTATTCCCATATTAATCTGAAGGAAACAAAGTCAGCGGATAAAATAGTAGAAGAGATCGGCGGGAACCAGAAAAAGATGCTTGAGCTGATACCGGACTACCTCTTTACAACCTTTTCTTTGCCCTATGGCGCACCGGCCAAGGATTTGACACAGCATGTAATAAAAGGAGAGTATGAAGGTGTCCGATATGAGAACCTGGGTATCATGGAAGTAGGCTGGGATCCGGCGCCATCGCCTTTCAGCGTCAAATTTAACCCTCTGTCGACGCACAGGGTACGGTCTTCCGGCATTACTCCCGTGGATCAGGACCTGGCCTGGTGGCTTGCAAATATGAAGCGGGACAATCAGTATGTCAGTGATGGCAATCCGGACACAGTGACTATACCGGAGTCCTACACAGACTATGTGAATCATGATATGATTGGCGACAGAAAAGTGGTGACCTATTGAGAAAAAAAATCTTCGGATCATTTTTGAACAGGTTTGAACATAAAGATCCCGTGCCAATCAAGGAAGCCGAAGGCAATCCGGACCCGGACAGGCTGGAACCGATAGACATTGACGAGCTGATTCGGCAAAGAGAGCAGGAGTTTCGGGTTGTTCTTAAAGTCAAAACGCCTGTTGCCACATATATTTTAATCGCTATCAATGTCATGGTATTTGCATTGATCTATTTCATATCCATGCAGACCGGTAACAGTTACAGCCGGCTGCTGCACACGTTTGGGGCAAAGGTGAATACCAGAATTCTCGCAGGGGAGTACTGGAGACTGATTACACCTATATTTCTGCATGCATCCGTCATGCATCTGGCTGTGAATTGTTATTCGCTGTATGCCCTTGGTGTCACTGCAGAAAAGCTATTCGGCAGGTTCAGGTTTTTAACCGTCTACTTGGTTGCGGGAGTCTTGGGCAACATTTTTAGTCTGATGTTCTCCCCAAATCCGGGAGTGGGTGCCTCGGGAGCCATTTTTGGCTTGTTGGGAACCATGCTTTATTTTGGACTGGAAAAACCGGCGTTGTTCCGGGCATCTTTTGGACGAAGTATTTTATTTTCACTGCTCATTAATCTTGCCTATGGATTTTCAAATGCGGGTATCGACAATTTTGCCCACATAGGCGGCCTTATAGGTGGATTCCTGGCATCAGGTATAGTGGCTAAAACGGAAAAAAAACGCTGGTACTTTAACCGGTATCTATATATCGCAGTAACGCTTCTTTTAATCGTTTCGGGGTTGGCATACGGATTTAACAGCAAACAAAACAGAATTGCTTTAAAAACCGAAGAATTGGTGACACTTGATGAAGCGCAGGAGTGGAGTCAGCTAGAAGCAAAGGCGGAGGAACTGCTGGAGCTGGGTCTCAAAAATGAGGAGCTTAAAGTATCTATCTTATGGACGTTGGCAAAAGCTGAGGCAATGACGCAAAAGTACGATGAGGCAGTGCTGCACGCAGAAGAGTTATCGCTGCTGGATCCTCAGAACGGTCATTATATGCTGGGAATTCTCTACTTTGACATGCAACAATTTAATCGTTCAAAAGAGGAGCTTTTGAAATCGAAAAATGCCGGCGCCGATTATGAGCAAATTGATCAGATCCTCAGCGACATAGAGGCCATCACGAATCAATAAAATATCCTAGGCCATTGCAGGAATATAATTTTTTATCACATTCAGAATCAGAGCGTGACCGGCCTCATTGGGATGTATGCCATCTTCGCAGTACAGGCTGACATAGTTCCGATGTTCAAGAAATGCTCCCCGGATGTCTATAAGAGGAACCTGCTTGATGGCTGCCAGCTTCAGTACTACAATGTTATACATTTCATGCCATCTGTAGATATGTTCCACATCACCAAGCCAATGCAAAATATTCTCTGCATTTAAGCCTTTCGAAATCCAGGAAAAATATCGGGAAGCATTCAAAGGAGGCAATGAAAAAAGCACAGGCTTACTGCCGCTTGCCGCTACGCAATCGATGATATCGGAATAAAGCGTTTCAAATTCTCCTATAGGAGTCTTGGGAATATGTAAATCATCCGGACGTTCTGATATAGCCGCCCAGTCAAAATCACAATCGTTTCCTCCAAATTCAAGTGCTGTATATTTATATTCGGATAACTCTGACGCATGCTTGTCGATCAGCTTCTTGCCTACGGTTATGGTACATCCGAATTTGGCATAGTTATCGATCCTGATTCCTGTTGTCGCAGCAAGTATATTCGCAAAGCTATTTTTAAGGAAGGTATACCTTCCGCGTATTCCATCAAACACAACACCTTTTATGATAGAATCCCCAAAAGCGCAAATTGATTCGATCATCTTTATCCCACCTTTTTGTATAAAATCTGTAAATCTAATAATTGAAATTATATTACGAGATGTTGCAAATGTCAATACTGCTTATGATAATAATATATTACATTTGCAATATGACTTTATGTGTAGTAAAATATACAGAAGTGAAGGGCAGTGAATATCGTTCCAAACCGGTTATATTCATAGTGTTTGGAGAGTGCATCGGCAAGGGAGAAATGCTATGGAAGAGTTAAAGCAATTAAAGAGCAGGCTTGAAACGGAGCGTCCGGTATCGTGGATGGAATTACCGGATATTGCCTTATACATGGATCAGGTCATATCTTACATGCAAAGACAACTAATCAGCTTTGAGGGTGGAGGACAGATCACTTCAGCCATGGTCAACAATTACATCAAGGATAAGCTGCTGCCCCGGGCAGACGGTAAGAAATATTCCCGTGAGCATTTGGCCGGTTTAACCGAGATATGCCTTCTGAAGCAGGTACTCTCTGTACGTGATACGGGACTTCTCTTGCAGCAGGAAATCGACAAGGAAAACCCTGAGATATTTTATTCTAAATTCAGAGATATTCTCGACAACGCACTTATCAAAACCGCAGAACGGATAGAACCGAGTCAAGAGACAGAGTCCCTGGCGGATATGGCGCTTCAGCTTGCCATATCCAGCTACTGTGACAAGCTGGCAAGTGAAAGATTACTGGAAATCATCAGAAATAAAAATTTGTCAGAAGAGCAAAAAAAGCAAGAAAAGAAACCGGAAAAGAAGCAAGACAAGAAACCGGATTAAAACCGGACAAAAGCCGGATTAAATACGCTGTTCTCCTGTTTAGAGGTAAACATATCACTCTGTTTAATGTAATACATTATGGGTTACAATTTTACCATTAATATGGTAAACTGTTCGGGAAGCTGAATCTTCAGTGATGAAGAGCGGGGGATGAATCTCTTTGGGGTGAAGCCATGGATATGGCAGGGTATACTCTTTTACCTAACCCGTCAACTAACCTCGTAAGCTACCAAAAAGAGAGGGATATGGTTATGTCACGTTTAAGTAAGTTGGTTGTATCATTTATCACGCTTCTGTTACTAACACTGCTGTCAGCGCAAGCTGTAGCTGCCGCCTCTAATGTAACATTAACAAAAGAGATGAGGGGGGGCGATGTCTCCCAACTGCAGAAGGATCTGAAAACGCTGGGATTTATGGATGTTGACCCAACAGGGTATTTTGGAGATATTACGGAAGCTGCCGTAACCAAATTCCAGGAGAAGTACGATCTGGAGGCAGACGGTATTGCAGGAAAGCAAACCCTTGGAAAATTGGAAACTCTTTTGGAGAGAAAAACAACAGCCTACAGAGGAGATTCCAGTCGAGGCAGTCAGAGTGTTGTCGCTTATGCGAAAAAATTCCTGGGCACCAAATATAAATGGGGTGGCACTACTACAAAAGGATTTGACTGCTCCGGCTTTGTCAAATACGTTTATAAGAATTTCGATATCGCACTTAGCAGAGCCTCCTATGCGCAGGCTAAAAACGGTTCCTACATAAAAAGAGCGAGTTTATTACCGGGAGATCTGGTGTTTTTTGATACGAATGGCGGGAAAAACAAAATTAACCACGTTGGGATTTATATTGGCAACAATAAGTTTATTCATTCCTCCTCAAGTCATAAAGGCGTTACGATCTCATCACTTTCGGAAAAGTTCTATTCTAATACGTATATGACAGCAAGAAGGGTTTTAAAGTAATAATAGTAGAGTTTTAAAATAACAATAACGGAAGCAATCCGGCAGAACGCTTATTAACAGGCATCTGCCTTTTTTATTGACACAGTATGAGCTTTTTGGTATCATTATCACCGATACATTTTAATATCATTTTGGTTTTCTAGGGTTCCGTAATAAGAATTATTAGTCTGGTCCGAGAGAAAACGCACGATTCTATGGATTGTGTACACGGCGGGATAAAAGCCTGGGAGTTATTTACAACTCTCGGGCTTATTTTTTGCTCATTAACAAGGAGGTAATTATTATGTGGGGCTTATTGGTTTCAACGGTTTTGACAAGTGCTGCAGACAGTCTTAACCCAATTGCTATTACGCAACAATTTGTCTTGCAGGGAATGGTTAAAAAGCCAAAGCATATCTGGTATTTTATCCTGCCAACCGGGCTTACAAACCTGGCAGGAGGGTTTCTGGCGTATTATGGGTTTGTTACTTACATTGGTGATTTTTTCAGAGCACTTATAGAGAAATATGGGAAAATTGTGTTTACTAGTGAACTAATACTAGGTATTGCTTTTTTGGTTGCGGTTTGCTATTTGCTACAAAACACCAGGATAATATCACTTGAAAAACAGGTTCAATCTTTGAATTCCGGCGAAAGCAAAAGCAATGATGAAGCAGAAGCTGCGCGTAAAATTAAGTCCGTATCACCATTGGCTTTGGTGGCATTGGGCATAGGTGCAACGATCTCGGAATTAGCAACTGCACTGCCGTATTTTGCTTTTCTGGCAATTCTTTTCAATTATGAGCTTTCATTTATCCAGGTGACGTTCATACTTGTTGTATATAATACGATCTATACATCACCGCTAATGATTTTATATTTTGTATATGTGAAAGCACAGGACAAATTTGATCGGCTTTATGGAATTATTAAAATGAAAATCACGCAATGGGCCATTGTAATTGCTCCAATCGTCACCGGTATTATTGGAATATTTCTGGTGTTCCATTCTATATCAATTTTAGTTAAATAACGAGGCGAAAGACGCTCCCCATTTCCGGGCTCTTTTGCTTTCGCAAAAAGCCCAAGCGGCTGGTACCGTTTTGCTTTCAGATATTTTCTTTCGAATAATCAAAAGAAAGAGGAGATCATATTTATGTGGAATGCTGGAACAAATTTGCAAAGAATGCAGTCAAAAACCTATGATAATAGGGAGAAGGAATAACCGGAAGGACTAAATCAAAGGAATAACCGAAATGAAGGGATGAATTGGTCTTGAAATTACTAAAAATTGTCATAGGTATGCTTTCTATCATTGCAATTATTATGTTGACAAGCTGTACAAACAATACTGTTCCAATGAAAAATAAATCGTATACGACAGTGAAAGATGGAACAAGAGAAGCAAGTAAAGGTGCATACGAAAATGCTTATGAGGATTCAAACGGCGTGGCAAATGGTACAGCAGATGAGTCCGCAGATGGTGCAGCACAGGATTACAGCAGCCTTTTCGAACTGAATTTATATACGGATAAAACTATCTATTCAACTACTGAGAATATCAAAATTTGGGCAACTCTGAAATATATCGGAAAGGACAGTCACATAAAAATATGGCACGGTGACCCGTATATCAGCTTTTATATTTCCGATGGAAAGGATTTCGACACCGGAGGATTCGTTCACAATATTCTGATGTCGACGGATTTAGAAAAAGGCAAGCTCTATCATTTTACCTATTCCAAGAACGGAGGGTATTCCGCTGATGACCCAAAGGCTGAATTCTGGCGTAAATTTTATGCAGAAGAGGATCTGTACCTGCCGGAGGGGGAGTATACCGTTAAGGTCGCTACAGCATTTACATTAACAGAAAAGCAGGAGCAGAATGGCGGCAATTTGTCAAAGGAACTAAAAATCACTGTGAATCCGGCGTCGCCTAACACCGGTACAGACAACAGCGAAAGCACCGGCAGCAACGATAGTAGCAGCATTGCCGATAACAACGACAGCAGCAACAATAGCAGCTATAGTAATGTCAGTAAGGATAGTAACGATAGTAATATAAGCAAATTGAGCAGCTGCAAATCGGATCTTGACCTCGACGGAATTCAAGAGGAAATCTATATTCGTGCAAATAAAGGGAGCACATACGGAAAGGAGCTTGTTATCCGGTCAGGTGGTAGAGAGCTTGGTACATATGATATGGAGGACTTGAAACCCTGGAAGGTTCAAACGACGGATGTAGATGGAGACGGAGTAAGGGAGATTTCAGTTGGTGTTTATAAGACGGCCAGATTCCATCCGGTAATGGCGAAGAGGCCTTTTATTTACAACTGGGACAAAGAAGGGCTTTCACCAAAGTGGCTGGGATCCAGACTTTCGCACCCCTTTGACGACTATATTTTCTGCGATATTGACGGGGATGATATGGAAGAACTGATTGCTATCGAGCTGCTTTCAAATGGGAGGAAGATTATAAACTCCTATAAGTGGAAGGGCTTTGGCTTTGAAGGAATGGGGGAGAGTGGGGAATTTCAGGATATCTCGGCATTGCAGAAACAGGAACCGGAAAAAAGGGGAATGCAAATTGTTACTGCAGATATCCTGAAGGATGACCATTGGAAGAATGTGATTTTTAGCTATCAGAATGGCGAACTCATTGAAAAAGTATGATGTGAAATGTGTAATAAGGAGTTGTTAGAATGAAATGCAAAAGACTGATTTCGGTTTTTTTGTGCACAGTGTACCTGGTGATACTTTTGGCTTTTACACCTGGCTGCAGCACAGAGCAAAGAGATGCCGGTAACCATGGAAATTATGCAAACAGCGTTCAGAAAGACACTGCAACTGACGGAACGCAACCATTGCCGGAGAGTACTGGCAATCAGAACAACACCGGTGGTTCAGAGGATTCGGATCACCTGAATACGGATGGCAGCTTGAATGAGTTGCCCGAACCGTTATTCACCGAAAGTGAGGCGGATATATACATCCAGCCGGAATATGCGCCTGTACAATATACGAAAGAGGTTCAGCCCTACAAAGTGAAAGCAGATCTGTCCAATATTGAGAATCTGGAACAGTTTGGAAGCTTTACCGCTGAGCAAAAGAAACTGCTGTCCGCCAACGGTTTTTTTGTTGCTCCTTCAGAAGAAGAACAACTGTTTTACATTTACGAAAGAAATTTATACCTGAAGCTGCCCAGTTTTGTAACTGCTGATTCTGTCCTTCAGGTATATCACGTATTCTTTGACTACTCGTTGAGAACGCTTGAAGCACAAAAACTACTTGGGGTGCTGGAGCAATTAACGGATAGCATGCTGAATAAATCGATACAGGTTTATAATAATCTGGGAAATAGTGAGGTCAAGGCAGAGGCGTTGGCTAACGCCGCCTATTTTGGCGTTGCGCAGCTTGCATTGAAAAAAGCGCTTCCGGATCATATGCCAGCGGAGGCAAAGCAGCTGGCAGAACAGGAATTTGCCTTTGTATCTTCTGAAAGCGGTTTTGAGAGATCACCGATCTTTGGATACGATCTGGATTACAGCCAGTACAAGCCTCGCGGTCATTACACCAGAAGTGAGGATCTGGAAAGGTATTTCAGGGCAATGATGTGGTACGGGCAGGCGCCCTTTGCCCTTTTTAAGGAAGAAAACGGTCAGAAGGTGCCGGACATCGAAAAGACAACCAGAGCATTATTGCTCACCTACTGCATTTATATGAATGCGAACGGCAGCACCGATGCAGAGTTGTGGGAAAAGATCTATAATCCTACGAATTTTTATGTTGGCAGCACCGATGATTTGAACATTTATGATTTCAAAGAGTTTATCCTGAAGGTATATGGCACTGAAATGGATCTAGACGGACTCATGAATGAAGAGAAAATGGCGGTGTTATTCCAGGAAGCCGAAAAATTGCCCGAGCCCCGAATCCAAGCTATGTGGACAGGAGCAACCACGCCTGTCGGTAAGCAGTTTCGGTTTATGGGACAACGGTATATTCCGGATTCTGAGATTCTGCAAAAGCTGGTGGAGCCTATTCTCAGGCCAATGCCCTCCGGTCTGGATGTGATGGGAGTCCTGGGTTCAGATAGAGCATACAGCCTTCTGATCAATGAAGATAAAATAGAAAGTACATTGCCTGAGTACCCTGCAGAGTTTACAAAACTGAAAAATCAGTTTTTAAAGCTTCCTGAAACAACATGGCGATCCAACATGTATTATGGATGGCTCTGGACTCTCAAGTCTTTGCTTTCGCCTTTTGGGAAGGGATATCCCACCTTTATGACCACGGAAGCCTGGCAGGACAAATCCCTTAATACAGCTTTGGGAAGCTGGTCGGAACTCAGGCATGATACGATTCTCTACGGAAAGAAGAGCGGTGCGGAAATGGGCGGAGGGGATCTGCTGCCTGTCATTCGCAGCTATGTTGAGCCCAACATAGAGCTGTATGAAAAATTACTCTGGATCACGCGCTATTCCAGGGAGAATCTGACCAGGAGGGATATTCTTCCGGAAGAACTGCAGAACAGAATGGAGAGATTTGAAAAGATATTGGAGTTCCTGATAAACTGTTCCGTTAAGGAACTGAGAAACGAGGAACTGACAAAGGAGGAGTACGATACACTGCTGACTTATGGCGGCATGCTGGAATCTCTGACCAGCTCTCTGGCAGAAAACCGTTTGCGCTGGTTCGAAATCACCTCCGAAACGGATCGGAATATGGCAGTTATTGCTGATGTACATACGGTTTTTCCAGATTACTATCTGGAAACAGGGGTAGGATCAGCGGATCAGATTTTTGTTGTTGTACCTATTGGAGGAAAGCTGTATCTGACAAGAGGCGCCAGCTTCAGCTACTATGAGTTTGTCAGCAGGCAGAGGCTGACGGATGAAGAATGGCAGGGAATGCTTAAGGAAAAAAAGCAGCCTGCTCAGCCGGAGTGGATGAAGTCCTTCCAGGGCGGTGAAAAAGAAGCGCTCCCTGTGCCAAAAGAACCCTACAACGGGTGATCCCGCTCAGACAAAAAACAGACTCGTCAATTGTAAATGCAATGACGATGGCTGCAAATATTCTATTAATGATTTATAGGGGGTGATCATTTTTGAGGTTCAGGAAAAAATCTGTGTATACAATAATTGCAGTGACGCCAAAAACATTCATACTATTTGAATCCGGGAATGAAAAACATGGAACGGTGACGCTAATGTGGGAGTGAACCTGATGGTTCTTAGAGCACATCTTTTTTATACAGTATGCGAGCCGCTCCGATTGCAATCAGCGCGCCTACCGGCACCATAATACCAACCGAGCTTGCCAGAGTCGGTATGGAGACAAAAAGCAGGATCATGAAAATCAGCGGTGTAAGAGCAATCTTCCAATACTTTGAGATATAAACTACCGCGAGTCCGCCAAACAGCGCCGGCAGAATGTTATCAAAAGCAGGCTGCATGATCGGGGATTCCAGAAATGGACGTATCTGAGCCAGTAGCAGCACCCCTGCGGCAATGATGACGGTTGTGACGATGGAGGAAACGGCAATAGCAATAGTGGAGATGACCTCGCCCTCTTCCGAGCCGGCCTCTACCTTTGCCAATTCCATAGCATTGAGGGCGCAGGGCACCTTCAGGTTGGTGAGATTGCCCGTTACAAAGCCCAGATAGGAACCGCCTGTTCCCAGCATCGGGACATACGTAAACACTTCTATGGTACCGACGGTCCAGAAAATTGGCGCCACGCCTAAAAACCCTTTCAGCACCGCTGAAAACTCCGGCCATGCGCTGTAATAAATGCAAATGGCAGCAGGAACGGCCAGCAGCATCAATAAAGCGCCAAAGGACCAGAACCGGCCGACAAAGTGTACCGAATCACGGTATTCTCTAACTTTTTTCATCATATATGCCCCCTATCAGATTGAAGTGATTAAATTTGTTACGGGAATAGAAAGAGCCATTGCGCCCAGCATGCTGATGGGGAGTGCATAATCCTCCATCCACTTGATCTTCAGCTTCTTGAACAGCAGTCCGCAGATTGCCATGATCATTGCGGAAATCAGCATGATAAATGCTGGGATCCATCCGATGAGACCATTGCGGATCGTTGCGAAAATAACACCCAGAAAGGCTGAAATCATGCCAAGGAACAAAGCAGACATAAAGATTTCGCCCCATTTCTGATCCTTACTTTTGAGCTTCCCCAAACCATTTTCAATGCGCCTGCTTAATAACGGAACCAGTACAAGGCCGGGGATGATGCCCACTGTCATAACCCAGGCGATGGAGGAGAATATTTCCGGATCCGTGATCAGTTTAGAGAGGGTAACACCTTGCACGGAAGCAGCTGTTGCAGCCGCTGTGGTCTCATAGGTCAATGCACCGATGACACTAAGCCGCAGCCATGGCAGCGGAAATCCCAGTGCTTTTGAAAGTGCGATAACTCCCAGCAATATTGCCACAGCAGGGGCGATGGTGAAAATAGCGGATGAGATGGCTGCCTTTTTCAGAATTTCCAGGGATAAACCGATTTGCTTTGCCCTACGCCAGGCTTTGATCAGAAAGTAAACCGACTCAGTGATGACAAAAATGATGACGATGGCCACGATGATGTACAGGAAACGATCATTTGGATTAAACATGAGGCTTGTTTCCTCCCTTTGAAGTTTTCGCTTTGCACTTGGAATGATAAATTTTTGTATGAATACGTCTATTATAGCATGGATGGTGGAGATTACCATACTAAAAAATATGGCTGTTATCATTCCGGTAAATATGTTGATTTATTTTTCTATAGCCGGTGCGTACTATCTAGTAGCTAATAAATACAACGAAACAAGCTGACGGGTAAATTATTGATTTGCATGTATATTACGTATATAATGATAATCAATTGAAGTCGCATAAGGTTCACGCCAAATCTTGCTGAACATAGGAATTATGCTATGAAATGGATGACCAGATCAACCAGTATGAGAATGAAGATTATGTTGCTATGCACGTTCAGTACGCTATTGGCACTTATTCTTCAAACCGTATTTTTCGAGTATACTTCTTCCAAACTGATCTATAATCAGGCCCGGGATGCAAGCTTAAACTCCATGAGAAATATGCAGGATGACATTTCGGCTTTTATTAAGGCTGTCGAGGACAGAATGTCTACCATTTATAACCAAAGTGATTTTATGACAGATCTGGCTAATGAAATGCCTCCCGCTGAATTCACGGAGAAGTACGGAAGTGAGCTTTCCTATAACACTGCACATAATTTTGCGGTTTACACCTTCGATAAAACATTTAGTGTGAAGGCCTTCTACATATACAACATGAATGATGAACTCCTCAGTTCCTTCAGGACATCCTACAGCCCCAAATACTCTTATCCCAGCGATATATATAATGACATAGAGGCGAACAACGCCGCAGTTGTAAGGAAATATGTCCAATCAGATAAAAAAAGCATACTGCTGTCAAGCTACCTGAATCAGAGCAGAGAAGAAGATATTATCCGGTTTGTATTTAAGATACTATATAATAATGCATCCAGGACGATAGGGTATATGGTGTGTGATATCGACTCCAAGCCCATCAGTAAAATTATCAATAAGTATGTATATTCAGATGATCAGATTGTATGGCTGCAGACAAAAGGTGACAGACCCATTATAACTGTTGGCAATATGACTGAAAAACAGAAAGAGTACTATGACCATACGGTGCATTTAGTGACCGCTAATTCCTACTTGATAAACAGCAATATCGCGGTCAGTGACAGTGAATTCTTCTCTATACCCAATAACACCTATAATTTTATAGTCTTTTCTCTTACGCCTCAGAAGCTGCTGGAAGCAAACCATCTGGTTCTCACGAGAAACCTGGTAATAGTAGCCGCATTGCTGATTCTGGTATTTCTCCTGTCCTCGATCCTGTTGGCGAAATCCATTACCGATCCCCTTACCAATATGGTTGATACGATAACCAAAATTAAGGACGGAGACACCTCCCTCAGAATCAGCAGCTTAAAAAATGATGAAATAGGCAAACTGGGAGAAAGCTTTAACAATATGCTCGATACCATCGAGACGTTGCTCTTTGAAGAGTACCAGGCCCAAATTGAAATTAATCATGCGAAATATAAAGCGCTTCAGGCTCAGGTTAATCCGCACTTTTTGTACAACACCCTCGATACAATGAGCAGTATAGCTTCCTCGCAGAATTGCGACACTGTAAGCGCACTGTCCAGGGCTTTGTCAAATTTATTCCGATACAGCCTGGATATGCAGGATCCCTTATCAACGATAGAAGACGAAATTAAACATATTAAGAACTATATCTATATCATCAACGTCAGGGAGAACTATTCCATTGATGTCAATATCGACATCGACAGCAGAATATTGAAGGAAAATATCCCAAGGATTTCGATACAACCATTGGTTGAAAATTCCATTCAGCATGGATTGAGAAATAAGCGGGGGGACAAGAAAATCTGGATCAGCGGAATGCTCGAAGACGAGAATATTATCATAACGGTCAAGGATAATGGCACGGGAATGGATGCAGCATTCATCAATAGTCAGATGGAAAATACCAGATTTGACGCGCTGGAGAAAAAATCCTCCATAGGTTTAAGTAATATTAACTCCAGGGTCAAAATTCTGTTCGGCAGCAAGTACGGTATAAGAATTTCCTGTGAGGACGGAGAAGGCAGTTCGGTATCGCTGATTGTTCCTCATAAAAATGCGGGTAAAGAGGAGACAGCATGAATACGGAGAGCTACAAAATCATTTTGGCGGACGATGAGATTTGGATCCGTGAAAATCTGAAACAGCAAATAAACTCGAGCGAGCTAAGCGTGGAGTGCATAGATTTAGCTGCCGATGGGGAAGAGGCGTTGCGCAAAATGGCCTGTGACTACCCGGATATTCTGATTACGGACATCAATATGCCCTTTATGAGTGGAATTGAACTGATCCGAAATGTAAAGCAGAATTATCCTCATGTGATTATTATCGTACTCAGCGGCTACAGCGATTTTGAATATGTGAGGGAAGCCTTGCTGGAGGGGGCTATCGATTATATTTTAAAGCCGATAAGTCAAACGGACCTGGAAAATGTACTGTTAAAAGCCATTAAAATTATTGATGATAAACGTCAAATGTCGGTTGAAATGCAAGAAAACAGAGAAAAGCTGCAGATTGCATCATCCATCATATTTGACAAGGAAATGAGTGAATTCATTGAGGGTGATAAGAGAAAGACTACCCATAATACCAATATTAAGAAATTGTCGGAGATCGAGCTGAATTTCGCCAGGTTTAATTTGATTTTAGTCAAAACGGATAGCATCCATAATATATTGAAAAGAAAAGCCTTATCTAATTTTAACTCGGTGGCTTTTCACATCAAGAACCTGCTTTCTGCATGCATAGACAGCCCTTATTCCATTGTGTTCAACAATTCCTATGTGCCAAATGAGTTTATTGTATTAGTTGTAGATAAAGATAGCGACCAGATTGATGCGATATGCAGAAAGTCAATGGAAGAACTGAAGCGATATACGGATTATTATGTAAGCATCGCGGTCAGCTGCAGTCATTTTTCCTTTGATGATATCCGAAATGCCTATAATGAGGCCTTGAGTGCCATGATGACCAGAAAATATAAGCCCGGAAACTATGTCATCGATGCAGCGAGAATTGAAGATGTGCCTATTGCAAGATACCTGTCTGCGGAGCAGGAAAATCAGATCATTTTTGCGGTTCAAAACAATAACAAAAAGCTTTTGCGCACCATTATTGAGGAGCAGCTGGCACCGGAAATCATCGAAAAAAAGAACATGCTATTTTTAGAGGTGAAACAGACCGTCGACAAAATAGCCTGGATTATAATGAACTATTCAACCAATATAAATACCACCTCGGAGATCCGGGAGATTGAAACCTTAATTGAGCTACTTAATCTCTCCATTGAGAAATTTGAGCTAAACGAAGTACATGGTATTTTAGATCAAATAATGGATGGAGCGTTGAAAGATAATGACTCTTACAACTCAAACGAAAATATCAGAAGGACGGTTGCAGCAATTGAAAAATATATATGTGAGAATTATTTCGAAGACCTGTCGCTCACTTCTTTGGCAAAACAGTTTCTTGTAGACCGATCCTATCTCTCCAGGTTTTTTAAGTATGAAACGGGAGAGAATCTGATGCTTTATATTGCAAAAAAAAGAATTGAAAAAGCGGTCGGCATGATGGCGGAAGATAATGCGACTCTTTCTGAGATTTCTTCTCTTGTAGGCTATGATGATTATGCCTATTTTAATAGAGTATTCAGGAAAATTACAGGGAAAAGCCCAAGAGAATATAAGACAATGCTTGAAGAACAGGCATGAAGGTTCTGAGGAGAATTCCAATTTTTTATAACTGATCATTCCAATATTGTCCTATTTGTCGATTTTCATGGAATGCTACAATGAGTTCATACCAAACAGAAAGGGAGATCGATCATATGTATTTAAAAAGAAGTTTATCCTTAGTTCTTGTGGTAATCCTTGCAATTTCGTTAATGGCAGGGTGCGGTGCCGGTAAAAGCACCGATGCAAGCGGTACATCATCGAAATCAACCAGTGCTTCCAATAATGATACTCAGACATCGAACAGTGACAGCCAGGCTGGAAGCAATGAACCTGTAACATTGAAAGTATTGGCCGGTCAGTCTACCACCGATACCGGAATTGAGGATATGATTGACGAAGCGCTTGCAAAAAAATATCCCAATATAACCCTTGAGTGGGAATGCGTAGGATGGGGACAGGACTTTAACGCGAAAATGCAGCAATATATGCAGTCCGGACTTCCCGATATCATGGTTGCCAAAGCACAGGATGTTGCTACATATGGTTCACAGGGACTCCTTGGCGATTTGACGGGCAAGCCTTATTTGGAGAATGTTCTGGAAGCATCTATTCCGGGCGTGACTGTCGACGGCAAGGTCCAGGGCTTGGTATACAATGCGCTGTATCAAGGTGTTTATTACAATCGTAAAATATTTAAGGAAAACAATATCCAAATCCCAAAGACACTGGACGAACTTAATGCGGTGATAGAAAAGCTGAAATCCCTGAACATTACTCCTTTTGCCACTCATTTTCTGGATACCTGGAGCATCGGTAATATCACCATGCAGTTTGCCATCAATGATGTATTCAGCAAGGATGCCAAATGGGGAGATAAATTCCGTGCAGGAGAGGTTTCCTTCGCAGCATCTCCTGAATACCGTGCATGCTATGAATACAATAAGCTCATATACGATAATACATGGAGTGACGAAACCTTCTCCATTGAACAAACTGAATGTGACAAGAGACTGATCACCGGAAAGGCAGCCATGAAGGTTTCCGGTTCATGGTCGATCCAGAACTTCCTCGATGTTGATCCGAATGCTGACTTTGGCGTTTTCCCCTTCCCCAACAAGGATGGAAATGCAAAGCTCATTTTTGAACCCAATATTGCATTTATGATGAGTGCGAACTCCGACAAGAAGGATGCTATTGATAAAGTATTTGATGTCTTGATGACGGACAAGGAGCTTGCTCTTGAGATTTATAACTTTACAAAGACAGCCCCGATGCTAAAGGATGTAACACCTACGTATCCGAATCCGAGCCAGAAGGATATCGATCAATACGCTGTCGAAGGCAAAATTGTTGATGCGAATACGGGTAACACACAGCTTATCTGGGGCGGCTTCCAGGAAGAGAACGCAAAGGACATCGCATCCTGGCTGCAGGGTAAAATCTCATTGGACGATGCACTAAAGGCTGCCGACAGCAGAAAAGAAAACAGCAAGCCGTAAAATCTGAAAAAGAATATTCCTTGATATCAAACGACTTTGTTGAGGAAGTAAAAATCCGAGGCGAAGTCGTTTGTGCAAGAAGGACTTGGTAAAAGAGGGATCTTAATGATGAAAAGAAGCTTACAGAGCAAAAAAATGCTTGCACAATATATTTCTCTGGTTCTACCCGGCATGATTATCTTTACAGTTGGGTTGATTGTACCGTTAATCCTCTCCTTCAGCTATTCTCTGACAAGCTGGGATGGACTGTCTCCCGACAAGGAGTTTATTGGTCTGGATAATTACGTAAAATTGCTGTCGGATAAATATGTCAGAGACGCTTGGATATTCACGATTAAATTTACTATCATCAACACCGTACTCCAGAATATATTGGCTTTGGGGTTTGCGGTGATATTGGACGGTAAAGTTAAATTTGAAAAACTGTATAGGAGTATTTTATTCATTCCTTGTTTGATCAGCGCGGTTGTTGTTGGATTCATCTGGTCCAAAATGTATAATAATGTGCTGCCGTCGCTGAATGAGATGCTTGGTACAAATATTAATTTTCTGCTATTCGGCCGTGAGGATACTGTTTTGAAGGGATTGATCATTGCAAACAACTGGCAGTGGGTTGGCTATTGGATGCTTATATATCTGGCGGCGCTGCAATCCATTCCTGCGGAATTATATGAAGCGGCTACGGTTGACGGTGCTTCACCGGCCAGGCGATTTACAAGGATTACTCTACCCATGCTGGCGCCAGCATTGACCATTTGCGTAGTTGGTATCACTACAGGCTCACTCAAAGTGTATGACCTGCTGGTATCTTCAACGAACGGAGGGCCGGGCCGCGCATCAACATCCATCATATTTCAGATATTCAATACCGCGATGAACAACCGTCAATACGGATACGGCTCAGCATTGACTATTACATTAGTTATTGCGCTGTTGGTTGTTGCGGTTATACAGCTTAAGTTCCTGAGGAAAAGAGAGGTGCAATTATAACATGGCGAAAAAAAAACAACTTACACCGATATTGCTTCAGATCTTTATGACCTTGTCAGCCATTCTTTATCTTATTCCTCTCGCAATTGTTGTAAATTATGCTTTTAAAACGAAAAGCGAGTTGTATTTGAAGTCTCCGCTGGCATTGCCGGAAGCCTTTTACATAGACAATTTTAAAGAAGCAATTAAAAAGCTGGATATTACGACCACCTTGACAAATACATTTGTATACACGGCAGTCTCAGTTATAGCGCTGGCTCTTTTATGCAGTGCCGCCGCATGGGCAATTGCCAGATCCAGACAGAAATTTTTTAAGTTCAGTTACATTTACTTTCTGACGGGTATGCTGATACCGGCCCAATCACTGTTTTTATCCATCTATATTGTAGGCTATAAGACCGGACTTACCGATACAAGGCTGGGAATTATCCTTATGTACATTGCCACCGGAATGTCATTTGGTGTGTTCATTATGACAAGCTTTATGACAACAGTGCCGGTAGAACTGGAGGAGGCGGCAAGGATAGACGGCTGTTCCATTTACAGAACCTTTTTTCTGATCGTCATGCCCCTTTTGAAGCCGGCTATGGCTACGCTGATTATTATGCAGGCTTTTGGCATTTGGAATGATTACCTGATGGCGAATCTGTTTGTCAGCAGCAAAAAGCTGTTGACGATAACCATCTCAATGAGAAAGTTCTTTTCAACCAGGACAAGTGACTACACCTCAGCGATGGCCGGTATTGTCATTTCAGCCTTGCCGATATGCATATTGTTCCTCTCACTTCAGAAATATTTTATCAAAGGTATGATGGTGGGAGCTATTAAAGGGTAACTGCAGTACGATGTGATATAATGGGGAAAAATTGACATGCCGATGAAAAAGACGGGTTTTCCAAAGTCGAATATGAAATGGGCAGCTTTGGCTGTGGGCATACCATGCCTGGCTGTCTTGCTTTATTGGATTTATACAGGGGCTCAGACTCCCCCAAATAGTTCTCAGGAGGTAAATTCTACTGTTATGACATCGACAAAAAATAGAGTTCTTCCCACACTTACGGTAGACATGTTCACAAAAACCGGACCACTAAAGCATGGAGCTGCAGGATTTTTATATGGGATGGGAGAAGATGGAGTGCCTTCCGTAAATCTTCTGACGCCAATTAAGCCTAAAATTGCGGTTCAAAAGGCGCCTGACGGCATGCAGCATCCCAATGGAGATGCGTTGAAGGTAGCGGAAACCTTTATTGAGGCCGGGGGAGAGCAGGTACAAATTTATATGCAGGATTTCTATGCCATATGGCCTTATGAATTTACGAATATCGATGATTATTTGGAGATTGTAAAAGGAATAATCCCTAAAGTGAAATCCAGTCCATATGCCGATAAAATGGTTTATGTGCCGTTTAATGAGCCTGATTGGATCTGGTATGAGGGACTGGGGAACAAAAGCAGTGTGCAGCAGCGTTTTATGGAGGATTGGCTCAAGGTATACCGAGCCATCAAGTCTCTCCATCCGCAGGCCCGTATTGCTGGAACAGGCTGTGCCGGGTATCAGCCTGATTTTCTGGAAGCCTTTATTCCTTTTTGCGTGGAAAATAATTGCATGCCGGATATTGTAACCTGGCATGAGCTGCAATCAGATAAGCTCATTACCTTTGCCGGTCATTATGAGCATTATAGGGAACTGGAGAAAGCTAACGGACTCAGGGAGCATGAAATTGTCATCAATGAATATGCACCACAGGATCATTGCTCTGTGCCCGGGAAATTAGTTAACTGGATTGCTACCTTTGAAGATAAGAAGGTTTCTGCATGCTTGCCCTACTGGCATATTTCAAATAATCTCAACGACATTGCCGCCGATAACAATGAGCCCAATGGAGCCTGGTGGCTGTATAAGTGGTATGGGGATATGTCAGGTCAGACATTGAAGCTCACTCAGTCGAATACGGACAGAGATGAGCTGTATGGGCTTGCATCCATAAATGAAGATAAGCGAAGTGCGAGCGTTATCTTTGGCGGCACGGACAAAACATGCAGAATTAGACTGGATAACATTGACAAGACGCAGGCTTTCAAGGGAGACAGGGTCAATATTAAGCTTGAGGCAACCTGGTGGACGGCATATCATGGAACAGCACAGGAGCCGGTGTTGGTCCTGGAGGGGATTTATGAGGTGAAGCAGGGCGCTGTTGAAATTGAGCTGAATTCCATGGAAATGTCGGCAGCGTACCGCATTACCATAACACAGGCAGCCTCGGATGAGCCGGTGGGTATCCGGAATACCGGAAGCTGGAGAAAGACATATGAGGCAGAGAATGCAGAATTTCTCGGGAATGCCGGAATAAAGATTAAGCCTGACAAGAGGTATGCCTATTCAAACAATAAGCAGGTGTCCTATATCAGGAGCCCGGGTGACGGAGTAAAGTGGTCCGTAGATGTCCCGGAGGATGGATATTACCGTTTAGACCTGTTTTATGCAAATGGCGTTGGAAACGATACGGCCGATCCGGCCAGGAACAATCCGGAAACGGTTTGACAGAGTTTGAGAATAGATGAGGAGGAGCCTGTTGCCATAAAGCTTCCCAACACGTTGAGTCAGTGGATGCAGGGAGTTCATACGGAATATTTGAACATGACAGCCGGCAAGCATGTGCTTACCCTTCAGTATTTATCGGGCTCTGACGGGGCTAATGTGGATTGCATCGTGCTTACTTATGCCGGGGATATGCTGCCGTCATCCACAAGGACTTATGAAGCGGAAGCAGCGGACTTCAATCAACTGGGGGCGGTTGGCAAGCCATCCGTAAAAACGGAAAACACACTGCCGGGATATACGTCCTCCGGGTATGTCACAGGGCTTCATATGACGACGGTGGAACGGGGCGGAGGTGTAAGGTTTATCGTGATGGCGGAGGAAAATGGCCTTCATGACGTAACGCTGAGGTATTCTTCCGAAGCTCAGGGTAATATCCGTATTTATATCGGCAATACGGCAAAGACATGGGACAGGTTAGTAACATCTCTTCCGTTGACAAACACTGATGGCGAATGGGGTACTGTTAAAGCATCGGTATTTCTGGAGAGAGGTATCAATGTGATTGATTTGGATACGGATGTGGATGCGGCGTTGGATTGCATGACGGTGAGCCGGATTGCGAGATCTGAGGAAAGGATCATAGGGGTGGAAGCGGAGGACTGTCATTTTGTTGGAAATATTCGTACGGAAGCAAATGATCTTTCTTCAGCGGGATCTTATGTAAAAGGAATTTTGGCCAGTGCCGATGCGGAAAATCAGCTAATCATCAAGGTGTGTGTTCCGGAAGCCGGCTTATACCGAATGGTGATTTACCATTCAAACGGGGAGCTGTTTGGTGGTCATGACTACAATGCCCAGCTGGTGGACCGGTTTGCCACGATCAGCGTTAATGATTCTGCCCCACAGAACATTTTTTTTAGAAATACTTACAGTGATGAAACCTTTAAAACCAGGGTTGTTGATGTCTTCCTCCGTCCGGGCGACAATACCATCCGGGTATACAATGATGATTCCAGAAGGATCCGGTGCGGCATCATGAAGGAAGGTACCATCAGTTACCAAACCCTTGTCAATTATACTCCCAATTTTGATAAATTTGAGTTTTTTCCGGCTTGTCTTGAATAGGCAAGCAGCAGAGGTTTATTTCTGTATTGATATGGTATTTTATTAAATGGCAGCGTGGTATCTGCTAAATGGCGGCGGGGGGAGTTCTATTGATTGCCCGTAGGGCATTTATTAAATGGCAGGAGGATATCGATGAATATAAAATTTAGTGAAAACGGAATATATCTTGAAATAGAGATTACGGAAGAGAAGGATGTCAGACTTTTAAATCTGAGTTCAAGAGACAGAAATGGGCCTGTGGACAGCTCTGCGAATTACCGCTTTGCGGACAATGCTCCGGATAACGGTTCTGTAAAGAACCTTAAGAATTACCGGTTGGTGGAGATTCATGAGTCAGGCTTGAATCAGAACGCCCACCATGGCAATAAGCATATTGGATCTTGTCCCGGATACCTCTTGAAGTATTGCAAGCACAAGGATTACCGTACTCCGTATGGAAGAAAGCTCGAGGTTGTACAGGAATATCAGGGCTTGTTCGTGACCAGCCATATCCAATTCTATGATGGAATTCCTGTGATCCGGAGCTGGACAGAGGTTAAAAACGAATCCTTGCAGAGCCGTCCAATCGAGTATATCTCCTCATTTGCTTTGACCGGAATTAATCATCTTGCGGGAAATCGGAGAGACCAAGGGGTTTTGATACATATACCCCATAGTACATGGTATGGGGAGGCCCAGTGGAAGACTTATACAATGAATCAGCTGGGTTATGATGCAGTGAATGATTTTTCAATGAAAAGAGTTTCACTTTCCAATACCGGAACATGGTGCAGCTCGGAGTATCTTCCGATGGGCAGCTGCGAAAATACCGGTACGAACAGCACTGTTACATGGCAGATCGAGACTTCGGGATCCTGGTTTTGGGAACTGAGTGATGTGGCGGAAACGCTGTATCTGAATTTGTCCGGTCCAACCTGGCAGGAGAATCATTTTCTGAAGATATTAAAACCGGGGGATGTGTTCAGATCGGTTGAGTGCGCAGTAGCTTTTGTCAACGGTAATTTTGAACGGTCGATTCAGGAAATGACAAGATACAGAAGAAGAATTCGGAGAGAAAATAAGGATAATGAGTATCCTACAGTTATATTCAATGACTACATGAATTGTCTGATGGGTGACCCCACAACCGAAAAGCTTATTCCGTTGATCGACGCGGCCGCCGATGCGGGCTGCAGGTATTTTTGCATTGATTGCGGCTGGTATGCGGACGGATTCTGGTGGGATGGTGTCGGAGAATGGCTTCCTTCGAAAGCCAGGTTCCCGGGCGGGATAGAAGAACCGCTAAATTACATCCGGTCAAAAGGTATGATACCGGGATTGTGGCTGGAGCTTGAAGTCATGGGAATCCATTGCCCCCTTGTAAAGAAGGTGTCACCCGACTGGTTTTTCCAAAGATGCGGAAGGGCCGTCATCGATGAGGGAAGATACCAGTTGGATTACAGAAATCCGGAAGTTATAGATCACGCCAATCGAGTCCTGGATCGTCTTGTAAAAGAGTATGGTGTTGGATATATTAAAATGGACTATAACATCAATGCAGGGCCGGGTACCGAAAAAGATGCCGACAGCCTGGGAGACGGGATGCTTCAGCATAAGCGGGCGTATCTGGCATGGCTGGATAGCGTATTTGAGAGATATCCGGATCTCATTATTGAAAATTGCGGCAGTGGTGGCATGAGGATGGATTATTCCTTGCTTTCACGACATAGCATACAGTCCGTTACCGACCAGACGGATTACCTGAAGATGGCGGCGATTGCGGCCAATTGTATGACAGCCGTCACACCGGAGCAGGCGGCAATATGGTCCTATCCTTTGAGAGACGGAGACTGCGAGGAAGTCATTTTCAATATGGTGAACGCCATCCTTCTGAGAATTCATCAGAGCGGACATCTGGCTGAGATGTCACAGGAGCGGATGGCATATATCAAAGAAGGCATTCGATACCATCAAAGGATTTGCAGGGATCTGACCGGAGGGCTGCCATTCTGGCCGATCGGGTTGGCCTCTTTTTCGGATGAATATTATTGTACAGGTGTTGATTGCGGTAAAAAAATCTATATTGCTGTATGGAGAACGGAAGGAGCAGCGGAAAGTGCTGCGGAAAGTGCTGCGGAAGGAAGAGCAGCGGAACGGAAGGTAAATGGAACGGCAGAAGGAGCAGCGGAATGGGCGGTATCAGGAACGACGGAAAGAACAGCGGAGCGGGCAACGGAGCGGGCGACGGAATTCGTGAATATTCCTGTCAAGCAGGTGATTGGCAAAAAAGTCTCAGTGAGTTGTGAATACCCCGTTAATAATCCTGTTCCTTTTGAGTGGGGCAAAAATGAAGCGGTATTGAAGGTTTACCTTAAACCGAAAACGGCCAGAATTTTCGAAATTATGGTTGAATGAGTTGATTTTTATTGAAAAATGATTCAATCTAATTTTGTCAATGAACGGGTAATAATCGGTGATGGGCTGGAATCACTTGGAGATGAATGGAAATCGCTCAGCGATGGGGATTGCATTTCTGGGCAATGGGTTGGCATGTCTTGAAGATGAGTGGTCGTGGCTTGGCGATGGGCGTGCATTTCTTGGTGATGGGCGGGCATGGCTGCGAATTCTTGCATCAGGTTGTGTCATGGGCAGGCTGTAGTTGTTTCGTCTCACCCCAACGCGGGCGCTGGTCATTCCGCCATCCATGGCTCCAGCGACCAGCGGCTTCGGCGTCCTGCCGAAGCAATCGGGGTATTCCTTACGGGTGCCGCGTTCGAGTTTCGACGGAACAAACAGCCTGCAGTCATTCCTCCACATGATGCATTTATTCGCAGCCATGCCCACCCATTTTGCCTCCGAAAAAATGGCTGCAAATACTTGGAATGCATTTATTCGCATCTATGTCCACGCATCTTGCCTCCGAAGCAAAACCTAAAGTGATATCCCAGAAAGAAATCATGATAAGAAAAATGGTGCTTCTCGTAATCGGATTAGTTCCATTGAAAAATATCTATTTAACAAACAAAGAATACTACCATCTCATGTGAATACCTGTGCCAAGCAAATGAAAATTGGTAAAACTCTAATTAGTCTAAGGGAGAATGTGCACAAATTCAACTTTGGGACGTTTATTTGGATAATATATGGATTTTTACATGACGAGGTTACATAATTCTGCCTAATATGCTATTTATGGACCCCTAAAAGCATTATAAATAGCGTTTTAAAAAGCCTTGGATGCCCAAACTTGAAAAATTGCACACTGCTCGCTTTATTATGAGCTATTCTATATAGATTCCACGCAGATTTCATGTAGATTCCACGCAGATTCCACGTAAGTACCATGCAGATTTCATACGGATTCGCATCGCAATTTATTCCGGGCGATTATCATGGTATAATAAAGGATAGGGTAAGGGTAGGCATCAGGAGTTTCTGTAAATACCGTTTCCGAGACGAAGTGTGAGGAATTACGACACTCTTGTAAATACCATTGTCGAGGCGAAGTATGAGGCGGAGTAAGAGGTATCAGGACTTTCTGCAAATACCCATTGCTGAGGCGAAGTTTGTGAAATTGTGGCACTCTTGCAATTACCATTGCCGAGGAGTGTCCTGGTTAAGAACGGGGGCAAAATATATGCGGATATTGCATACATCGGACTGGCATCTGGGGAAAAGCCTGGAACAGGTCAACCGTATCGACGAGCAAAGAGAATTCATTGACTGGCTTTGCAAAACAGCTGAGGATCAGAAGGTTCAGCTGGTTTTAATAGCCGGAGACATATATGACACATACAACCCTTCTGCTGCGGCGGAAGAGCTTTTTTATAATGCCATAAACCGGCTTAATGACGGCGGTAAGAGAGCCGTTGTGGTAATTGCCGGCAATCATGACAATCCGGAGAGACTTTGTGCCGCAAGCCCGCTGGCATACAAGAGCGGAATTATACTGTTGGGCTATCCGGGAAGTGATGCCGGAGAATATTGGACGAAGGAAGGCGCGACAGGCGGATATACCGGCAGTAATGTGAACGGATTTGAGACAGCCGATAACGGGGCTGCCGGTGCCAGAGAAAAAAGTCAGATTGGCAGCATGGAGAGCGAGGACAGCTCAAGTGGCGGCAATACTGGCAGTGGGGCGGTCCGAAGCGAAGCAGCTATAAGTAACGTGGATGGCAGCAGGGTAATAGGAAACACAGATATCATCAGGATTGCCGATTCCGGGCCGGGATGGCTGGAGCTGCATATTCCGGGGTGTGAGCATCATGCCGTGATCATCACAATGCCCTATCCCTCCGAATCGCGGCTGGAAGAAGTGCTTTCCCGGGAGGCAGATGAAGGTACATTGCAAAAGGCATACTCCGAGAAAATTGGCAGTATTTTTTCTGCTCTGAGCGCGAATTATCGCGACGACACAGTGAATCTGGTCATTGCCCACTTGTTTATGCTGGGAGGCAGCACCTCTGATTCTGAAAGAACCTTGCAGGTGGGCGGGGCTATGACGGTAAATCCGGATGTTTTGCCTGAAAAGGCCCATTACGCGGCACTGGGTCATTTACACCGACCTCAGGAAATCCGCAATGCACCTTGTCCCGTGTACTACGCCGGGTCGCCTTTGGCGTACAGCTTCTCAGAGTCCGATTATAGCAAGGCAGTGTATCTTGTGGATGCGGTGCCTGGGGAAAAGGCTCTGGTGATGCCTGTTTATCCCGACTGCGGTAAGCCGCTGAGGAGATGGGTGGCTGACAAAGGAATCGGACAAGCCATCCAATGGTGTGAAGAGGGCAGAGATCCCAACGCCTGGATTGATCTGGAGATTGTGACAGACAGGGTATTTACCGCTGAAGAGCAGAAGAGTCTGAGAAATTTGCACTCCGGCATTATCAATATCCGGCCGAGAATAAAAACGGATGAGGCAGAAATTCTTCAACCGGACAGCAGAGAAGGCAAGAGGATTGACGAGCTGTTTATTGATTACTACCAATACAGGATGGGCACGGATATTCCCGACGAACTGATGTCTGCATTCATCGAAATGCTGAATGACGATCAGGAGGATAGTTGGGAAAATGATGCGGATGCCTATGGGGAATACCATGAAAATAACGGTGAAAGTGCCGATGATTTGGCTGATATCGGGGAGGTGGAGACGGCATGAGACCAAAACTGCTTGAAATAGAAGGGTTGCAGAGCTACACCGATATACAGAGAATCGATTTCGAAGCATTGGGGGAAACAGGCTTATTTGGTATATTCGGCCCAACCGGGAGCGGAAAATCAACGATACTGGATGCCATCACCTTTGCGTTGTATGGCAGGATAAAGAGAGCGGAAAACGGCACCCAGGGGATCATTCACTCAAAGCTTAATACGGCAAAGGTTTCATATACGTTTGAGCTTGCAAAAGACGGTGAAAGAAAGACCTACCGGATAGAGAGAACCTATCAGAGAAAGAAGAATTCACCGAATGCATGCGTCCCTAAGGTTGCACGTATTATTGAGATTACGGACGAAGGTGAAATTCCACTGTGCGACAAAGCTATGGAAGTCAGCTATTTTGTAAGAGATTTGCTGGGGCTTGGCAACGAAGATTTCACACGTGCTGTTGTGCTGCCGCAAAATAGCTTCCAGGAATTCCTGCTGCTGAATAATAAGGACAGGCGGGGAATGCTGGAAAGAATTTTCTATCTGGAGGAGTATGGAAAACAGCTAATTGATAAGCTGGGACGGAAAATGGCAAAGCTCAAAAGCAGGGTTGATATGCTGTCGGGGGAATTGATGGGGTATGCGGATGCTTCCGACGAGGCGCTGGAAGAGGCCTACAATGCGATGAAGAATGCATTGGAGGAAAGAAACAGGGTTGAAAAGGAGCTGAAGCTGCAGGAGACTCAATTCCATGAGGCGAAAGAGGTGTGGGATCTTGTAACGGAGCTGAAGGAGTTTGTACGGAAGGAAGAACAACATGCAGCGTCAAAGGACAATATTGCAGTAAAGAGACAGCAGTTGGAAAAAGCGGTGAAGGCAGACGGAATGCTGGAAATGATCCGTAAATGCAGGAATATCCGTGAAAAGCTCAAAGACACCGACCGGCAGCTGGAGAAAATTGGGGCTGCACTTCCGGGGGTTGTTACCGGATTGAATGAATTAAAAGCGAAGTATGACGAAGTAAAAAAAGAAGCTGTTATGGAGCAGCCAAAGCTTGTGGAGCAGCGAATAAGGCTGGTAGATGCATTGAACGTTCAAAAAGAGCTGGTGGGCATTTCCAAACAGTTCACAGGGCTTCAAACCTCTGTTACCCAGTTAAATATGGCTATGGCTCAGAAGGATGAAATTATTAAAAAAGAGTCGTTGGAACTGGAATTATCCGAAAAAAGCATTGAAAAATTGGGAGAGGAAATTGAGCTGTATAAAACGGATCCGGATTACCGGCTTCACATACAGGAAGGGACTGCTCTTGAAAAAGAAGTGGCAGCTTTGAGCGGAAGCACCAAAGAGCATGAGGATAAGAAAGCTGCATTGCTGAACTCCGCGGTAGAACTGAAGCAAAGAATGGATATTGTCCATATGGATATAGCATCCAATACAAAAGAACAAGAGAGGTTGACCGCTGAGAAATTGAAGCATGAGGAGGGCAAACCAGGAGAGAAAAACGCTGTTCAGAAGTCTATTGACAGGATTCATATGGTTCAGGGAGTGTATGATGTTTTAATATTGAGACAAAATGAGCTGGATCAGCTGAAGAAAAAGCTGGAAATACAGCAGGCGAATCTCGGGAAAATGGTGAGAAGCGCAGCAGAACTCGAGAAATTAAAAGCCGGTGCTGATGAGAAATATCATAATTGCAGGATTGAACTGGAAACAACGATGGAAGAGATGAACAGGAATTCGGCTTATATACTGTCAAAGAACCTAAAAGAGGGTGAGCCATGTCCCGTATGCGGGTCCATGCAGCATCCGTCTCCTGTGGTTCATATGGAAGTTGTGGAGTTATCTGAATTGGAGCAGAAGCTTGAGACAGCCCAAAAGAAGCTTGCCGCTGCTGAAAAGGACTCTAAAAAAGCAGAGCGGGAGGTTGTGGTAGCCGTTGAACAGATAAGAACATTAACAGAACAGAATGCGATTTTAATACAGGAGCTGGAGCGAAAAACCGGTGATTTCGAGAAGGAAAAGCAAAGGTTGCCCGAAAAATTAAGGTTCTCAGATTTGGATCAGGTCCGGCAGGAAATTGAGAATGCAAATGCCACATATACTCAAAAGCTGAAAGCTGTTGAAACGTGGGAAATCGAGCAGGAAGCATACAGGGAAAGCTTGCGGAAGCTGCAGGATATAATGACGGGGCACAAGCTCATCGAGAATGGTCTTGCCACAGAAAGCAAGCTGAGTCAGGAGAGCTTGGAGCAATTAGAGAAAGCCGAAGCAGCTGCCAAAAAGCAGTTGGAACAGCAGCAGCTCCGATATACCGCTTTTTTGCAGCAGTATGAAATAGAGAACGCAGATGCAGAACTGAAACGAATTGCAGAGAACGACCGCAAGCTGCATTTGCTTCAAAAGGAGATGGAACAGGCCCGGGAAACGGCGGGCAATCAAAGAATGCGTCTGGATAGACTGAAGGAAGAGCTTCGGATGCTAAGTGACGACTACATTAAACGGAAAGCGGATGCTG
Organism: Bacillota bacterium; assembly: GCA_023435925.1. Taxonomy (GTDB): domain Bacteria; phylum Bacillota; class Clostridia; order Acetivibrionales; family DTU013; genus JAEZLF01. The sequence goes on along the minus strand of JAEZLF010000187.1, from coordinate 11,658 downwards.
CTGCTATGTTCCGGCAGAAGTCCGATATGGAAACCCGCCTCAATGAGCTGGCAGGAGAACTGAGCATTGAAGACGAAATCCGGCGCATTGACGAAAAGCTTGATGGTTATGGAAGACTGGAAAAGGAATACCAGCAGCGTATAGAGATGCTTGATAAACAGCATGGCGAGCTTTTGACACAAAAATCATTGCTTGGGAATCAGCAGAGAATCTATACCGAAACGCTGGAAAATGATGAAATGCAATTGATGTCAGCATTGATGGAGAAAGGCTTTACGGATGATAATGAGGTGGAGAATTCGCTACTGGAGCCGGACGTACAAAAAGCGTTAAAGATTCAGATCGATGAGTATGATCAGATCGTAATTAATTTCAGAGCGCAGAAGGGTATGTTGGAAAAGAAGCTGAAAGGAAGAACGATTACCGAGGAAGAATGGAACCGGACCGATCAGGCATATGCGGAGCTGAAGGCTTATTATGAAGCCTGTGTTTCACGCAGTGAGGTTACAAAAAATAACTATCAAGGGCTGACAAAGAAACATGAAAGATGGGTGGAGCTCGGCAGAAGTTTTCAGGAAGTCAACCATAAGCTGGGCCTTTTTGAGCAGATAAACAGGATTTTGAAGGCACAGCACGGAAAGGACAACAGCTTCATTGATTATATTGCACAAGAGCGGCTTCGTTATGTTGCAGCAAAGGCTTCCGAGACCCTCGGGGTGATGACGAAGTACCGGTATACATTGGAATTGGATACGGAAACAGGGTTTATTATCAGAGATAACGCCAATGGGGGGGTCCACCGGATGGTTACATCATTATCCGGCGGAGAAACGTTTTTAACATCATTATCCCTTGCGTTGGCGTTATCGGAACAGATACAATTGAAAGGCCAAAGCCCGCTGGAATTCTTCTTTTTGGACGAGGGCTTCGGCACTTTGGACCATGATTTACTGGATACGGTTATCGACGCACTTGAACGCTTGAGCAGTAGAGAACGTGTTATTGGATTGATCAGTCATGTACCTGAATTGAAGAGTCGGATAGGCAGGCGGTTGGTGGTGATTCCTCCTAATATGCAGGGGGACGGCAGCAAAATAGTGATTGAGAAGGCTTAAGAATGGGAAACTGAGCTTTCCGGTAAAGAACGATGCTATTTTAAAGTATAAAGTTTGCAATATTAACCATATTATAATATAATTGTTTATGGTAGCTTGCTATGTTTTAACGATGCCTGAGTGTTATCATTTATAAATCATTATGGACACCATTCAAGAATAAAATTATATTATTGAGATAAGGGAGTGATACGAATGACTGTTGAGAATGAGAAACAAGCGGTTAAAAACACAACCGTAAAAGAAAAGAAAACGGTAAAAAAAGTACAGACGGACTTCGACGTAAAACGCAAAGCAGTGAAGCTGGTTGTCGCGCATCTGAAAAAGAAACTGCCGGAAAATGAGTTTATAGGCATGGAGAACATTACAAGCTGGATCAATGACATGGAAGAATTGCTCGGTCAAGAAGAATTCAATATGGTTGAATATATTCAAATGAGACGAAACCTTAACGATGTCATTGAACGTACAATTGATGAAGAATTGAGATTTAAACTTCGGGATTCATGGTATAGTCTGGGTAAGGCCCTCGACAAGAAGGTCAAACGTAAATAATCCAGATGCATGAACCCGGTGATGCCGGGTTTTTTTATTGTAAAAACAACCTGCTTGACGGTAATCCGCAAGCAGGTTGTTTTTTGGACATGGGCTGCAATATTATACTGGAACAAAAAATGGAGAAACCGTGTAGCTTCCAGTCAAAGCATACACAGTTTCTTTAACTAAAAGCAGTGCAGCATAGACAGACAGCGGCATCAAGCTTCGTTACCGGCAGGCTGTAATAAGCAAGTCTAGCTGCAATACGGGCGCTGGTGAACCGACATCCTTGTCTATGCACCAGCGGCTGCGCCGTCCATGGCGCAGCTTGATGTCCCTGATTCCGCATTCCAGCTTCGCTTAGCTTCACAGCCTGCAGCAGTTCCTTCACACGATGCCGTTACCTGCCTATCTTGCACTGCTTTTTTCTTTAGATGAGTCAACCACAAAAAAACCTGCTCAGATTTCTTCCAGAAAAGTAAGGGTTTATGATCAATTAGGACAAAAGCCAGAAGCAAAAAAATGCTACAAAGAGGCTCTAAAACATAATCACCAAACTTATGACGCTACAAATAGAAAAGACAGAAAAGATATTTATGGATAATAAATAATTCGGCTCCTTAAGATATGCAAGAAAAATTAGTGGCTGAAATTCAAAAAAAAACAGCTACCTTTCTTGCATCCAGAACATATGTTTGGTATAATGTGTTTGAACTTTCAACTTATTACATTTACAAAATACACGATGTTACTTATTGTATGTTGACTTATTGTATTCAGGTTTGTAATATCTATTATGAGGTGTTGTGTAATCGTGGATATAATAGAAGTCTTTGCCCGTAATGTTAAGAAATATAGAGTACTTAAAGGCTTGTCTCAAGAGGCTTTTGCTGAAAAGGCCGGTTTACACCGAACTTATATTAGTGCTGTAGAACGAAAAAAACGGAGCATTGCATTAGACAATGTCCAAAAAATTGCGGATGCATTGGAAATAGATACTTATATATTATTTATCGATGATATTACTCCTAAGAATGAGGGAGGATTTAAACTGTTATGAGTAAATACCAGTTGCCGATTGAAACGATTATATCGCGGCTCGGTTATGGAAACTCCGAAAATCTTGTGAGATTCAAGGATATTAGTTGCTTAAAATACCCTTCCCATACTGTTAAAGTACTTTTTGAGGTTAAGCCATATGCAGTTTATTTCTTAGATGAAAGACCATTTGTTTTATTTTTTGAAAAATGCTTTGATGAAGCTTTATTTAAGAAGATTAGTAAACAGGTATGGAACGCTCAGATTCCCATCGTATTCTTTTGTGATAATAATACAGTTAAAGTTTATAATGGAACGTCAATAGATATAGAATCACATGTCTTAAATGAAGTTTTTAGAATGGATATTAGTAGCTGCCATGAAGATAGTGATTTTTCTTATTTTGAGATATCAAGTCCGACTTTTTGGCATAGGTATTCAACTAATTATTCTTCGAGCAAACTGAATGAATACTTATTGTCCAACATTACTTACTTAACGAGTAAGTTGAAGGAAACCTATCATGTGAAATTTGCCACCAAGCTTGTTTTAAGGCTCATTTTTATTAGGTATCTGATTGACAGGGGTGTTGACTTATCATATGGTAATTTTTCAGATGACATAGAGCAGTCCAGAAAAGAACTGCTGCGAGTTATAAGAGAAAAGGAAGCACTGTATGATTTGTTTTCATATCTTAAACTGAAATTTAATGGCAACTTATTTGAATTAGGCAATGAAATTCATGACTCGGAATTAACAGAAAGTGTTTTTAATCTTCTAGCCGATTTTTTAGAAGGCTCATCTCTATTATATGACGGGCAAATGTCAATGTTTGCATTGTATGATTTTAACATAATCCCGGTTGAGCTAATCAGTAATATCTATGAGATATTGCTCGGCAATGAAGCACGCGCAAAGGATAATGCGTTTTATACGCCGAACTATCTTGTGGAATATATCCTTGACAAGACAACGCTTGCATTTTTAAAGGAAAACTCGAAATATAGAATTTTAGATCCGGCATGCGGGTCGGGTGTTTTCCTTGTGGATAGTTATCGGCGAATTGTTGAGGAAAACTTGGATGATAAGGTATATTGTGAAGATGACGTTATTCTTAAGTCACTTTTGACAGAAAATATTTATGGTATTGATATCAACGAAGAAGCCATAGACATCACAATTTTTTCGCTTTACCTGACCGTAATGGATTATAAGGATCCTAAGACTTTATCGCAATTTACATTACCAAACCTTAAGGGAATAAACTTGTTTGTGAGCGATTTCTTTGACGAAGAGAAATTATCTGTCCTCAAAAACATTGATTTTAATTTTATAATAGGTAATCCCCCTTGGGGTAATGTTAGGGAAGGTCTTCACCTTAAATATTGCAAAGAAAGAGGTCTGGAAGATAAGCAACAAAACAATGAGATAGGCAGAAGTTTTGTATTTAGGGCAAAAGATTTTAGCAGTGAAAATACAGTTTGCTGTTTTATATTGCACTCCAAGCTCCTTTATAACCAAAAAAAACCGGCTAAGGAATTTCGCAGATTTTTGCTGGAAAAAACAAAAATTCATTATATCTTTGAGATGTCCTCAGTCAGAAAATTAGTTTTCAAAAACGCCGATGCTCCCGCTGTTATTATATCGTTTAAGTATGAAAAGGGAGATAATTTAGGCAACAGGATAACCTATACATCCGTTAAGCCCAATATTTTTTTTAAATTATTTAATATAATTGTTATCGAAAAGAATGATGTAAAAAGAATTGTCCAGAGTATACTACATCAATACGACTGGGTCTGGAAAACTATTGTCTACGGATTTTCGGGAGACCTAGACTTGATTATCAATTTAAAAAGACAATTTCCAGCAATTATTAATGAACTTGAACAGCAAGAACCTGAAGTAGTCTGGGGAGCGGGAGTTCAATATCACGATGGAGATATGTTGGATGCTCAGCATTTGGTAGGAAGAAGGATGTTGGATTCACAAAATGGTGTAGATCATTTCTTTGTGAATTCCGGCAGTACATCTGAATTTAGTAAAGGTTATATACATCGGCCTAGAGAAAAAGCACTTTTTGATCCGCCATATGTATTGACCTCCAAAGGAATTGATTGCAGTAATTATAAATTGAAATCAGCTTACTGTGAGGATTCTTTTGTCGCAAAAGAAACGATGTATTTAATAAAAGGAACACCAGAGAAAAAATCCTTTTTATTGAACCTGGTTGGACTGTTGAATTCATCATTATATGCATATTTAAATTTAATGTTGGGATCATCCATTGGCATTGAGCGTGAGCAGCGCTTTATGGAGGAAGTATTGACATTTCCATATTTATATAGTAAAGACATAGTAGAAAAAGTAGATCTTATACAAAACGTGAAAAAGCAAATAGAATTTTCAAATTCCTCTGAATTGGACAGTGAAATTAAAGAACTTGATGCGATGGTTTTACGTTCGTTCGGTTTACAAAATAATAAATTCCTGGACTATGCTATAAATATCCAGATTCCGGAACTGATAAACTCAGCAGAGACGAGTACTTACAGAAAAGTATCTGTTGATAATTTAAAGTTGTACAGCGAATGCTTCATTAATCAATTCTCTAAGGTCTATAATAAAGCTGGAAAGCATATTTCTGTTGTGCTATATCCAGACATATTAAATAAATTCTCAGTGTTTGAATTGTGTATATCAGATGAACATTATGAGACAGATATGCGTGTGTCAAAAATTACAGACGCCAATAAAGAGCTGTTGACTAGATTCAATATCTTCCGTTGTAATGATAGATTTTATCAATTGAGGGATGTTATCCATTTTGGCAAAAATTCGTTTTTTATCGTAAAGCTAAATTATTATAAATATTGGCATCCGGCTATTGCCGAACTTGATCTTGCTGAGGTAATAGATCAAATTATGACAGGAGTAGGTGGTGAAGAATAGTGAGCGGATTTTTATCACAATCGTTAAACCATGACTTCCAAAAAGGTTTATATAGCGTCATCATAGAAGCTTTAATAGAATGCAGTAATATAATGAAAGAAGATTGTATTGCAAATAAAAGACGAATAGCAAATCATGAGGAAAAAATCAGAAATCATTTACTTGAAAATTATCTTGAAAATGACGACATTCGGTTAAGAACAGGATTATCGGGAATTGCTGTAAGATTTATGTCGGAAGCGCTGGAAAACTATTCTTCAGATACCGACACATATTCCGGACGAGCTGACATAAAGGTGGTATCCACCAATTGGTTGTTTGGAAATAATAGAGACTATTATACGGTTGAGTGTAAACGGATTGATGGAAGTGGAACGCTAAATGATTTATACATCAGTGAAGGTATTTGTAGATTTGTGATCTTCCCTCCTAAATATTCTTCATTTCATAACAGAAATATTATGTTTGGTTTTGTTGTCAAAAGTATTGATATTAAGTCTAATGCTTTAAACATTTCCAAGCTACATCATGAAAAATTACACCCAATTATCAACAAAGATATTGATATATTAGTGGATGACGGCGACAAGAACTTTTGCCTGTGTGAAAGCATATATATGATTGAGGATAGGAGATTGGAACTAGGTCACATTTTCTACGATTTTTCAACAATCATATGTTCCATGCATTAATGCGTACCGCTTCAATGATGTCTTTATTGAACAAAATTGAGAGTACAATAAATCTGCCAACCAATTAAATTGTAACATATCTCCAGATCAAATCACTTGAAGCAAAGATTTTGAATAGATGTTTGGTTACATTGCTCTAAACAAGGACACGCCAGATGTGGGACGAAATAAAGCGGATAGCAGGATGGGTACAGAAGTATACGAAAGGAAATTTTTCAAAATCAGACGCAAATTAGACCTACTCTATATTATATGGGGTTTTTGTCCAACCCTGTTTACTCATTAAAAGACTTTTTAGCTATGGTGGAGATAATAGTTGACTGCTCACTTAAACATCGGCAATCGACTTAACCGGACTTTTGCAAGGTATCCAAGCACCTTATCTATCATGTGCGTACACGTTTTGTTGCATTATCTATAATGCTAGCATAAAATAGCCAATATTATATTTACAATCAGCCAATTATATCATATAATATAGCTATCAAAGCTATTGGAGGTGTTGTTTCATGAAGGTCAGTGCTACCGATATGAAGAATTCTTTTGGCAAATATCTGAAGATGTGCGAGGATAAAAATATCTTTATCACGAAAAATGACCGCATCATAGCCCGTCTTAGTAAATATGAAGACCCGTCGGAAGGATATCTTATGATAAAAGACGGCAGCGCCGCGTATACCTATTCCGGTAAAAGGGTTACCTATGAAGAGTTTATGGAGATTACCGAAGGAAATGAGGAAAGGTACGAGTATATTGACGGGGAGGTATTCCTGCTGTCTTCACCCGGTGTGAAGCACCAGATCATACTTTCCAATATGTTCAATGATATGGCGAACTGGTTCAGGGGGAAAAAGTGCCGTGTGTTTGCAGCACCCTTTGATGTTACCCTGAAAAGCGAGGTAGCAGATAGTAAAAATGTTGTGCAGCCTGACATACTGATCTCCTGCGATTATGCCGAGCAGAGGAACGAAAAGGACCGATATACCGGAATTCCGGCATTGGTTGTCGAAATACTCTCTCCTCAGACCAGAAGCCGCGATTATGTCAGAAAGCTAAATGTATACATGACAGGTGGTGTCAGCGAATATTGGGTTGTCGATCCCAAACATATGAAGGTGACACAGTATTATTTTGTGGAACAGGAGCTTACGGACATGATCACCTATGAATGCCATGATGTAGTAAGATCCATTCATTTCAAGGGTTTGGAATTATCTGCAGCGGATATTTTCAGGGAATAAGCATGCGTTTGTACATCTTGCGACCGACAGTAATACGCTGACACTCGAAGGCACCAAAACATATACGATGTCCGCAATAATTGTGAGTAAGGTTTCTTTATCTGTGGCACCTGAAAAGCTGCGAACCCCACTGAGCCTAATACGCGGGTATGCCGAAACGATAAAGGTGTAACAGGCGATTCACATGAAAAACGTGACAAACAACTGGATATATGATTACAGTGCTTACATGTAAAGCTTTATAAATCTAATCATACATTTTCAAGCTCGGCAAGCATTTCATCTATTGATTTCCTCTTTACAGTTTGCGAAAGTTCTTTGACTATTCCAACAACACTATCCGTAGTTGCAGCTATTTCTTCAGTTGCCGCTGCCTGCGTCTCAGATGTTATGTTTGTTTTGTTAATCTGCTCACCAATGGTCTCTATTGCCTGCTTCATCTCCAGGAGTGATTTTGCAACCTTCTCAGCCGATTCTTTGCTCAGCTTCGATAGCTTTCCCATTTCATTGGCAACAACGCTGAAGCCCCTTCCTGCTTCACCTGCCCTTGCCGCTTCAATATTGGCATTCAACGCGAGGAGGTTTGATTGAGAAGAAATATTCTTGATGACCTGAATGATACTGTCAATTTCCTTGATTTTTTCCTGTGTTTTATCACTGAATTCCAATGTCTCCTTAATAAACGTCGATAAAAACTGAGAGCTTGATGCGACCTCCTCGATACCCGAATTCAACTGCTCCATGGAGGAAAAAATCTGATTTACTCTTTCCTCAAGCTCAAATTCCTTTTTCAGACTCTTTGAAACAGAAATAAGAGCTACGACCTCTCCATTTTCATCTATTATAGGATTCAGAAGTCCACTGGCAAATTCTCCGAAAAAGCGCTTTGGAATAATGGATGGGAATCTTTTTTTAGTCTTTACTATGTGTTCAAAATTCACCCATTGATCATCTGTATACTTATGTCCAAGCCTATATGGTGTTTTCAAACTTTGTCCTTCTTCAAGAGCAATAAGAGTTCTTTCTTTTACATCAACAACCAGGTAGGTCATATCGTCCTGCATGATTTCCTTGAGTGCCGGCATAATTTCCAAAAAGGCTTTCAAATACTTTTCTTGCATATTGCCTCTCCTTCAAGATAAGACATTGCAACCTTATCTTCAGTTGTATTTAATTAAACGACCAATTATGTCATTTCTCATTATTAAAATATGACATATTAAACACAATGTTCTACAAAGAATTCCTATTTTCCTTTATTTTATAAAATTTTTTACAATAAATACGATAATTTATTTGTGACGGTTCTTGTATAAATATATCTGATCATTATTGTTGCAAGAGAGCAAATGACCGCATATAATTCCAGCATTTTTATATTTGATAGCACCTCATCCATTGGGATCGTGGAGGTAATGGTCCATTCTACATGGGAGAGGGTTCCATAAACAACAAGCTACCAGTCAGTATCAGATTTCCCGATGTAATAGCCTGTATTGTTTTCCAAATATTCTTGGGTCAAGTATAAAAGACATATTGCTGTTGATACCTGAGCAGGTTCATCTAGCCTTGTGAAGGAAGTATAAAGAATTTGTAAAACTATATAATAAAAGACAAAAGCAAAGATTCTTCCTGAATAGTAGATCGAATGTTCACAAAATTAATTATATTCCGATAAAACATATGATTATACTAGATAATACGTTGGTATCATATAACTGTTCCGACTTATGTAAATGCCTGGATAAAAAGCTATACGATGATAATTTGTTGCTGATAATTTATTTCATATTTTAATTGTCGGCCTAAATTATATAATATGCGAAAATAAAACAGGAGGGTAACAGATGAGCATCAAAGTATTTGATCGATTCAAGGGACTGAGTTGGAGAGTTTTTGCAGTATCTGTTCTTTGTATGTTAATACCCATGTTGGTTAGTTTGTTTGCATCTAGTTATTTATCACAAAAGTCTTTGACAGATTCAGCCAGTAACGGATTATTAAACATTGCTGTTGAAAAGAGGAACCAATTCGAATTAGCCGTGTCCGACCTGGAAAGGCAGGTTCAGGCTATCGCTTTGCAGCCCAATATTATTAACATGTTAAACAACGCCACTATTAGTTCTACGGATCCAAGCGAAACGGAATTGCGGGATATTTCAAAAAATCTAGAGGATATCTTTAAATTGGGTAATGGTCTTTTTGAGAATCTATACGTAATGTATAAAAACAAGGATATCGCAGACGGAATAGGAGGTAAATCTGTCGGATGGGAGAACAAAGAAGTAGGTAGTACCGAAAGTATACTAATAAGAAATGCAACAGCTTCACCTACTACCGGACGGCCTGTATTTGCAATTATTGCCCCAGTCAAGAACAATGACAAACACTTGGGCACAGTAGGGGTGGCCATAGAATTGAACAATGTCTCCCAAAAAATCATTGATAATAATTCCACGGAGGATGATTTTAAAACACTTATTTTGAATGCTGAAGGTCTTGTTCTTTCATCACATGAGCCGGAGCATATTTTCACTTTGGATTTCCAGAATGAGGAGAGTGGGTTGCAGGACTTTTATAATACCATTAAAACGGAGAAAACCGGGACAGGTTTCTTCACCTTGGACGGAATTGATTATATTGCTGCTTTCAGCAACAGCAGCAAGAATGGTATGTACATATTGTCCTATAAGCCGGTTGCGGCATACATGGAAATTATCAATAACCTAAAGTCTATATTGTTTGGAGTTATATTACTCAGTATTCTTCTGACATCGATTATCATTTACTTTTCTTCCAGAAGAATTACGAAACCCATACTTGTTACTGCCGAACAAGCGGAGCGACTGGCAAATTGGGATTTGACGGTGAAAATTTCGGACAATTCTCTGAAGAGAAAGGATGAACTGGGTAAGCTGTCAAATTCTTTTGCCACTATGATCCAGAATCTGAAAACAATTATAATACAGATAACCGATGCATCGGATCAGGTTGCTGCATCAAGCCAGGAATTGTATGCTTCAGGCGAGCAGGTCGGCAAGGCAGCTGAGGATGTGGGAAGCACAATTCTGGAAATTGCCTCCGGTGCGGAAGAACAATCCATCCAGATCGATTCTGCACTGTCAAACCTGAGTAATTTAATGAAGCAGATCAATGAAGTGAATGCTAGCACGGATCATATGGAAAAAACTACTGTGCATATGATAGAGGATGTTGCCAGAGGGAGCAAGTCGGTTGGCGAATCCATTGATAGGATCAACAATTTGAAAGATGATACGGAAGGAGTTTCGAGGGTTATTACCGATTTGGGTAACACCTCGAATCAAATAGGGCAGATTATTGAAATAATAAGCGGTATTGCCGAACAGACGAACTTGCTTGCTCTAAATGCCGCTATTGAAGCGGCAAGAGCTGGAGAAGCGGGCAAGGGGTTCAGCGTGGTTGCCGATGAAATTAGAAAACTGGCTGAAGAGTCTGCGGACGCCAGCAGAAGAATAGCAAAACTGATTGTAGACATTAGAAAAGGGGTTGACACAGCTGTTAATAAAATGGATAGCAGTGTAAAATCTGTAAACTCCAGCGTAAAGGCTATCAAAGAAAACGGAGATATTTTCTCGGAAATAAACGGACAGGCTGAACGGCTTAAGAATATCGTAGCTGATGTTACACAAAGTGTAAAAATTATGACTGGAACTAGCCGCGATTTTGAGAATGCGATGCAGCAAATTAACGAGACAAGCCAGGAGTTTGCCGCTAATTCCGAAGGGGTATCGGCATCCAGTGAAGAACAGATTGCTTTAACAGAATCAATTGTTACCTCTTCAAAAGCAATGGCAGTTATGTCTGAAGAGCTGGCGGGCCTGATCAGAAGCTTCAAACTGTAAAATATTGTTGTCACATCAGGAACGAAGTATTACAAGAGGCTATGGGAAGTAATCTGTCCATAGCCTCTTGTGTATAGTGCGCCCGGCGGGCGCACGTTTCAACGGGTGTAAGTCCCGAGTCCGCCCGGTAGTGGGAAGGACATAGCCAATGGCAAGGGTGTCGTGGGTGACTGCGAATCTGAAGGAAGCCAGATGGCAA
>JAEZLF010000181.1 GCA_023435925.1 Bacillota bacterium | reverse complement strand
AGCCGAAGATGAGTTCAAACTCAAGCCGGAGCAGCTTGAGAAAGCATTGACTGATAAAACGAAGGTTGTTATACTGCCATTTCCCAATAATCCCACGGGGGCAATCCTGACCAGGGAAGAACAAAAGAAGCTTGTGGATGTACTGAAGGACAGAGATGTCGTCATTATATCCGACGAGATTTATGCTGAGCTGACCTACAGCGGAAAACACGTCTCCTTCGCCAGCTTTCCTGAAGTCAAAGAGAAAACCATTGTCATCAATGGCTTTTCAAAAGCCTTTGCGATGACGGGCTGGAGAATCGGTTATGCTTGCGGGCATCCGGTCCTCATTGAAGCAATGAACAAAATACATCAGTACGCCATCATGTGTTCACCGACAACAGCTCAATATGCAGCATCTGAGGCACTTGAGAACTGCGATGCCGAGGTGGAGGCCATGGTGCGGGAATACAACAGGAGAAGGCGTGTCATGACAGATGGCTTCAGAAAAGCAGGGTTGGACTGCTTTGAACCCCTTGGTGCGTTTTATGTATTTCCTTGTATACGTTCAACCGGAATGACCTCCGATGAGTTTTGTGAAGGACTCCTGAAAGAGGAAAAGGTTCTGACGGTGCCGGGTTCAGCCTTCGGAGCGTGCGGAGAAGGCTTTATCAGAGCTACCTACGCCAATTCATATGAGAACATCGTTGAGGCTATGAAGAGGATTCAACGTTTTACACAGAAGTACAGGAAATAGACATATGATCTGCTGCAATTAATTTTCCTTTTATTTCAACCGATTATTTGTTATAGTATTAAAGGAAAGGGCGGTTAATGGCAGATGGCCGGAGAAAAGTATATTGTTGCAGCAGATAACCCATTACAGATTGCAGTTCGGAATATACTAAATCCCAGCGGATATATTTTCTCGGGAAATTGCAGTGATGCTACCGCTCTGATCCGACTGGTGAGAAGTGTGCAACCGAACTTCATTGTTGTGGATATAGGTATACAGAAAAGTGATACCAGGAATACACTGGTGATGATCGATAGTGAGATGCTGTGTGCCAGCGTTTTACTTGGTGAATATAAGGACGAGGGAATTCTCTCCATTGTTGAAAAATCCAATGCCGTCAGTTATTGTCTGAAACCTCTGAACAGGGACGTATTATTGCACACGGTGGAATTGGCAAATATAAACTATCGAAGAGTCCTGGGACTTGGTACCAAGCTGAAGGAAATGACGGAAAACTATGAAAGCAGGAAGCAGGTAGAACGAGCCAAGTGGATTCTGATGGAACGTGACGGGATCAGCGAAAAGGCGGCATATGAGTATATGCGTAAAAAAAGCATGGATGGCAGAATGTCCATGAAGACCGTCGCCGAGTCCATCCTATTTGCCCATGATGTAACCGGAAAAGGCTGAATTTTGCACCGAATGGGTGTCAAACCGCAAATATATTAAACGGAGTTGATAAAGATGCTTGAACTGGAACAATTTAAAGTTGAAATTGAAAATCTTGGCACAGCCGTCGTCGAAATGGGGGCTTCACTTTGACGTCGCCAGGATGAAAGGCGAGATCGAAGAGCTGGAACAAAAGGCAGCAGAGCCGGGATTCTGGGATGATCTGGAGAATACCCAAAAGGTTCTGCAAAGAACGAAAAGCCTGAAAACCAAGGTCGAAAGATATGAAAAAATGGCTTCGGACTGGGAAGATATCAAAACTCTGAACGAGCTGGGAATGGAAGAGGATGACGCCGGTGTCATTCCGGAAATCAGTGAAGGACTTGCAAAACTCAAGGGGGAGCTTGAAAAGCTGAGACTTGAGACATTGCTTACAAAGCCTTATGACAGAAACAATGCGATTCTTACACTCCATGCGGGAGCCGGAGGCACAGAGGCTCAGGACTGGGTGCAGATGCTGCTTCGAATGTATACCCGTTGGGCTGAAAAGCACGAGTATACGGTTAATATACTGGATTATCTGGATGGTGATGAAGCAGGCGTAAAAAGTGTTACGATCAATATTATCGGTGAGAATGCCTATGGCTACCTCCGGTCTGAAAACGGTGTGCACAGACTGGTCAGAATATCACCGTTTGATGCTTCGGGCAGAAGACACACATCCTTTGCGTCAACGGAGGTTATGCCAGAAATGGATGATGATATCGAGGTTGATATCAATCCCGAGGATCTGAGGATAGATACCTACAGAGCAAGCGGAGCCGGCGGACAGCACATCAACAAAACGGATTCCGCAATACGTATTACCCACATACCTACCGGTGTTGTGGTGTCCTGTCAGACGCAGAGATCCCAATTCCAGAACCGTGATACGGCTATGAAGATGCTCAAGTCAAAGCTGATTGACCTCAAAGAAAGGGAGCATAAGGAGAAGATCGAGGATCTCAAAGGGGTCCAGATGGACATAGCCTGGGGAAGCCAGATCAGATCTTATGTATTCTGCCCATATACGCTTGTGAAGGATCACCGCACCAATTGTGAAATGGGTGATGTGGACGCTGTTATGGACGGTGACCTGGACAATTTCATTAACGCATACCTGGCGATGATGAAATAGAGAAAAGTATGAAGCTGGAGTTTAGCTGAGCAAGCTGATAATAAGAAACAAGCCGAAATTGATATGCTCCCTTCGGTACAGACAGCTAAAAATAGTAGCTGTTGTGTTGAAGGGAGCATATTTTACGGGAGAAATCACGTTACTGAACTAATTCATAGTCCATACGACCTTTTTCCAGATGATAGAAAATCCTGAACCTTTCGGTTACGGCACCTTTGGCACCGTCTTCCGAAGAGGATAGGGTCAGTATAAAGGTTTCCGGGTCAAAGCTGTAATGATCGGGAGATGTACTTGAATAAGCTGTTCCATATTTCGAATTGATATTATCAATAACATAGGTCATTGTCATCAAACCGCTATCCATGGCGAAAATAGTGCTGCCGGGATCCATAGAGAGCAGCAGGAAGCCCGAAATATTGTCCGATTGGGCATATGTCATGAAACGGTATTTTAATCCCTTTTGTCTGTATGGACTCAGGTCTTTAAAAACATTGCTGCCGGAGAAGAATACGTCAGTACCGGATGGCATCAACGATTTGATATACAGTCCGCACTCCCACATATAATCCTCCTGGTGGGCAAGCCTTACAGTCTGCCAGGAGATTCGATTATGATCAAACGATATATTGACCTGATAAGTACGTGTGACCTTTGCGGAGATCAGGTTCTCACGACTTTCTATGGCAAGTGTCATTTTGCTCTCATTTTGTGTAGTGCCAATGATGATTTTATCACCATGCAGCACTTTCAGGCGACGCAGCTCGTTATTCAGAATATTGCGCTTCAGGACGCTGCCAAGGATTTCAACCTGCCGGTTGGGATAATCCAGTTTTATTCTATAGTACCCACTGTCGGCTGAGTTGCCAACTGTGACAAAGAAAGTCTGATCAGGATAAGTTTTCTCAACCGATGTTATAACGAGACCCGGATCGATGAGCCTTCTCATATAATTTTCAACGAAGACCAGTTTTCTGTTCCTTGTTTCTCCGGAAATTCTTCTGGCTTCGGATTCGGGAGTGCTTTCCAGACGGAATGAGTCTGCAACCAGGTTGATCAACTCATTGATGCGGACATCATCAAATTGGCCTGCAGTCGTTCTGTATTCTCCGGCTGTTATAAACATGGAATAAAGCTTGCGTCCTTTGATAATATCTACGGAATAACAAAGCCTATTTCTACCATTTTCATCCATGAAGACACTAAGACGGTATATGGTTGAAATTGCCCCGTCAATAGCGAAATCAGAATAAAGAAGCTTTGAAGTCTTTCCTTCAAAAGGAGGATTATAGCTGTTGGTCAATGCAGACCAGCTACTGATAGAGCTGCCGTTTACACTTTTCATTACATCACTGAAGGTAACGATTTGTTTCAGAGAGCTTTCCTGAATGGATATATCAAGAGCACCGGATAAACCCGGGACAACCAGCCGGAGCTTGTCATAGGCAATATCAGGTGAAACCTCTTCGAGGCGCCAGCCCAGCGGATATCGGAAGCTGTAACCTTCTTCACTGTTCAGATATTTGAGTGATGATATGGTACCGGATTGTATTTTTAATTCGGAATCATCCATGGCGTTTGTATCGAGTGTGTGAAAGCTTTTCAGAATTTCCTCAAACTGTTTTTTTACATTACTGCCGGGTTCACTTATTTTGCATTGGAGCTGCAGCTTATAAAGCCGTGCTTCGCTCTTGATATAATAGTCGTAGAAATACTGAGGAATTCCGTCGTCGGAGCTCGTATACGAAAGGTATTTATAGATGTTATCCCCAAAATCAAGTGTACCGCTGTCATGTACTTTTATCTTATCATAGGAGGCTACTTTGAAGCGTGTGATGGCATCAATGGCTTCTGATCGGTGCAATGGCTCGGAGGATATAGAAAAAATTTGAACGGGGTCTATTTTGAAGCTGATATAATCCAGCACACCACCAAGATTATTTTGTATATAGGGAATATAGCTGTCCGGCATCAAAATAGAAAAGCCTGCGGAGGTATCCTTGTATTCTACATAAACCGGCTGTTCTTGGGATGGGGCCGGAAAAATGCCCAACTGAGCAGCACTGATAACGGATTCGTCATTGAATACTGCAGGGGCATCCTGTTGAGCAGACAGACCCTTGAATCTCAAGTCGGAGAGAATTTCTGCAATACCGGTTGAAGTCTTATCGGAAAATTGTTCACGGGATATTGTAAATTTTATTGTAATCACGGTATCAGCAGACCGGGCCGGTATAATCATATCAAGATGAACCTGCTCTTGATAATCAATCCCTTCATATTGTGCAATGTTATATAAATAAACGCTGCAATGTTCTACGTCGAACAATGTATCAGTGCCTCTGAAAAAGACGCGCATTCCGGTCTCGGACGTTTTTTTGTCATTGTTGAGATCTTTGGTATTATACAGGGCTTCCAATGCAGTGACATGGCTTTTTTTCAATTCGACATACCTGGAGTATAATTCAGTATCAGAAAGAGCAGGGTTATTGTAATAATCACGAAGCATATCAAAGGTTTCGGTATCCAGCGTAAGGTAGGTTATTTCCGCTTGTATTCCGGAATCGTCATCTGTGATATACAAAACGTCATCCTCATCTTCAACAGCATAAGGATATCCGCTTTCCGGCTCAGCAGCCTGTTCGGCAGTGTATTGGACACCCGAATGTACAAAGGATAGCAGGTGTTCAGCCTGAACCGGGGGCTGACAAGTATATGTCAAAGCAATTGTTATTAAAAAAAATACGAATAATTTTTTCATTATGTAAATCCTCTTATCATTATAATAACAAATGAAAATTATCAACACAACGGATGTCAGACACTTGTAAAGCAAGTGAAATATAATAGTAAAATGACAGTCCCAAAACCGGTGAAAGGTTGTTCCAATAAGCTGGAATGTGGTAATATATATTTACTCAAATAGATAAGGATTGGTGAACACGAAATGACAGATCAAAAATTGGAAAGGCTGAAAAGCTTGCTTAAAGATATGGGTAAGGTAGCTGTTGCATTTTCAGGCGGTGTTGACAGCACCTTTTTATTAAAAGTGGCATCCGATGTGCTGGGCAAGGATGTGATAGCAATAACGGCAAGATCCTCCACATATCCGGAGAGAGAATTCACAGAAGCATCGGAATATATTAAAAAGCTTGGTACGAAGCACATTGTGATGATATCTGAGGAACTTGAAATAGAGGGATTCTCACAAAATCCAGTCAACAGATGCTATTTCTGTAAGAAAGAATTGTTTTCCAAGGTAAAGGAAATTGCACAGCAGTATGGCATAAAAAATGTGGTTGACGGTTCCAATGTGGATGATCTCGGGGACTACAGGCCCGGAATGCTGGCCTTAAAAGAGTTGGGAATATCCAGTCCACTGAGAGAGGCCGGAATGACAAAGGAAGATATCAGAAAGCTTTCACGGGAAATGGGATTGCCCACATGGAACAAGCAGGCTTTTGCATGTCTGGCCTCCAGATTTCCATATGGACAGGAAATCACGCAGGAAAAGCTGCAGATGATTGACAAGGCGGAACAATTTATGCTGGATCTGGGTTTTCGCCAGGTGCGGGTGAGACATCACGGGGAAGTAGCCAGAATTGAGGTGGCACGAGAGGAACGAAGCCGATTTTTTGATATAGATATAATGGATCGGGTTCATGAAAGGCTCAAGGAAGCCGGCTTCCGGTATGTGACACTGGATTTGCAGGGATACAGAACCGGAAGCATGAATGAAGGCTTGGATAATGACGTAAAAGAAAATGTAAAAAAGGGCATGTGAGATGACGCCTTGAAAAGATTAAGAGGTTTATTAAAGATTAAGAAGACTTTGCACAGAGTTTATGGAAATATTCAAATAGGATTGAAAGGCTGAGTTTATGGATACAGAGGCGTTGAGAAAACTGCTTGAGGATGTAAAGAATGGCGGCACCAGTGTGGACAGCGCGCTTACAGAGCTGAAATTGCTGCCCTTTGAGGATCTTGGCTTTGCAAAGATAGACCACCACCGCAATCTGCGAAACGGATACCCTGAGGTGATTTACTGTCAGGGCAAGACAGTGGAACAGATAAAAGCTATTGTGGCACGCCTGATGGAGAAGGAAAACAATATTATGGCTACACGGGCGGGCAAAGAGGTATATGAGGGGATTTTGCAGCTGACGGAAGATGCCGTGTACTATGAAGCTGCAAGAATCGTCGTTATCCGAAAAAGGGAACTGGCGCCGACTGAGAAGGTCATTGCGGTGGTAACGGCCGGGACGTCGGATATACCTGTAGCCGAGGAGGCAGCGATTACAGCGGAAACCATGGGCAACACTGTCCGAAGGATTTATGATGTAGGTGTCGCAGGCATACACAGGCTTCTGGCTAATACAGAGGCACTGATGCAGGCTAATGTGCTTGTAGTGGTGGCCGGAATGGAAGGTGCACTTGCCAGTGTTGTCGGAGGCCTGGTGGATAAGCCGGTAATTGCCGTGCCGACAAGCGTAGGGTACGGAGCTAATTTTGGCGGCCTTTCTGCGCTGCTGACCATGCTGAACAGCTGCGCCAGCGGTATTGGAGTGGTTAATATTGATAACGGCTTCGGTGCGGGATACCTGGCCAGTATGATCAACAAACTGTAGGGGGACATGGATGAAAATTCTTTACTTTGATTGCTTTTCGGGGATAAGCGGGGATATGACGATTGGTGCGCTGCTGGATCTGGGCGTCGACAGGGATATGTTTTTGAAGGAGCTATCCGGACTTGCACTTGACGGATATAGTGTTGATATTAATACAAAAACAGTGAATGGTATAAGGGGTACGGATTTCACCGTTAAGCTGGATGAAACCCAGGACCATCATAGCCATGATAAACACCATCACAGTCATGACCATGAACACAGCCATGACCATGATCATAGTCATGATGACCATGAACACAGCCATGACCACGATCATAGTCATGATGGCCATGAACACGGGCACCACAGCAGGGAGCGTGGGCTGGCAGATATTGAACAGATATTTGACAGCAGCAATCTCAGTGAAAAGGTAAAAGTCTTCAGCAAAAAAGTATTCAGAGAAATCGCAGCGGCGGAAGCAAAGGTACATGGTAAGCCGATTGATGAAGTACATTTCCACGAGGTGGGGGCAGTGGACTCCATTGTAGACATAGCAGGAACAGCCATTTGTCTGGAGCTTCTCGGTATTGATAAGGTTTACAGTTCAGCATTGCATGACGGAAGCGGCTTCATTAAATGCAGGCATGGCATCATTCCGGTTCCGGTACCCGCAGTGCTTGAAATGCTTTCGGGAAGCGGTATACCGTTGATCTCTGAAGAGGTTGGAACCGAGCTGGTGACGCCCACAGGGATGGGGTTGATCAAATGTCTGGCATCAGGCTTTGGCGGTAAGCCGCCGATGTTGGTGGAAAGGATCGGCTATGGTCTTGGAAAAAGAGATACTGGTAGATTGAATGCGCTGAGGGTTTTGTTGGGAGAGACCTATGAGGAGTCAGGTAAAAGCAAAGGCGAAGATGACAACAATGGCGGGGGCAGAGACAGAAGCAAAGAAAAAGTCATAGGGGCTGCATCTCCGGAGTTGCAGACAGGACAAGGTGAAAGAAGCGGCAGAGATGAAATCGCTGTGCTGGAAACCAATATCGATGATACGACAGCAGAGATACTGGGCTACACGATGGAGAAGCTGCTGGAAGCCGGTGCACTGGATGCATTCTACACACCGGTCTTTATGAAAAAGAACAGACCGGCCTATATGCTGACTGTTTTGGCGGCACCGGGGGCAGAAGACAGGATAGCAGACATTATCCTGAAGGAAACAACCACGTTGGGAATCCGTACCCGTTACATGAAACGGTACTGCATGAATCGTGAAACGGTAAGCATAGACACAATTTATGGTGCCGTCAGAGTCAAAATAGCTGAAATGGGAAAGATAAAAAAAGCATCCCCGGAATATGAGGATTGCAGGAGAATTGCCGAAAGAGAAGGATTGCCTCTGACGAAGGTGTATGCAATGGTGTCGGCGGAAGCGGCAAAAAGACATGAGCTATAACAAATTTTCCGAATATCTGAAAAACAGATACGGTTTTAAGGTTTACAAGCTTCCCATCAATCTTCCTGTAAGCTGTCCGAACAGAGACGGGCAAATCGGCAGTGAAGGGTGCTGCTTCTGCGGGGAAGAAGGAGCGGGCTTTGAAGTCCTGCCGGTCTCCATGAGCATAAGCAATCAACTGGCAGGTAATGCCCGATATATAGGGAAGAGCTACAAGGCAGAGAGGTTTATTGCCTATTTTCAAAACTACTCCAATACCTATCTGCCTATGAAGGATTTTGTAGGATATATGCAGGAGGCCTGTGTGGAGGGCATCGTAGCTCTCTATATTTCAACAAGGCCGGATTGTATCGACGATCAGCAACTGGATTACCTGAAACAACTGAAGGAAGACAGGAAAGTGGATATCGTGATTGAACTGGGTCTGCAATCTGCTAACAGCCGGACACTCAGGTGGTTAAAAAGGGGGCACGGGTTGGCAGAATTTATGGATGCGGTGCTGCGGATCAAAAAGCATGAGCTTGAAATTTGCGCACATATGATCAATGATTTGCCGTCAGATGACATAGAGGACGTAATAGAAGGTGCAAAATTGCTTTCCGCTCTGAAGGTGGATCAGGTCAAGTGCCATTCCCTTTACATTTTGGAAGGTACCACACTGGGAGACTTATATATAAATGGCGAATTCCACCCCCTCAGCATGGAAGAATTCATCGAGAGAACCATCGCTTTTCTGGAGCATCTGAAACCGGATATTGTGGTACAGCGCCTTATCGGACGAGCCCCGCCCGACAGAACGCTTTTTTGCAACTGGAACACCAGTTGGTGGAAGGTACAGGCTGCCATTGAGGAAAGAATGCTGCAGGAGGGAAGATATCAGGGGCGCTGTTTTAATTATCTGAACGGGGCGGCATTGCGGAAAGCATTTTGATCCTGCAAATATTTCGTTTACATTATTATTACACTCAGATATAATATTTCATAAATTTAAATCAAGTTATAGGAGAAATATCATATGGATAACGAACTGGTTCTTATATTGGATTTTGGCGGCCAGTATAATCAGCTGATAGCTCGCAGAGTAAGGGAAGCCAATGTTTATTGCGAAGTATTGCCATATAATACGAAGCTTGAAAGAATTAAAGCACTGGCCCCGAAGGGGATCATATTCACCGGAGGGCCTGCGTCGGTTCTTGACCCGAATGCTCCCTTCTGCAGCAAAGAAGTATTTGAACTGGGTATTCCCGTACTGGGAATATGCTATGGGATGCAGCTGATGAGTGTCATGCTGGGCGGCAGCGTTGAAAGAGCAGAACAGAGGGAGTATGGCAAAATGGAGGTCGAGCTTCAGGCTGGAAGCAAACTGTTCAGCGGAGTTGAAGGTAAAACCACCTGCTGGATGAGCCATACCTATTATGTGAAGGAGCTGCCAGAGGGCTTTAGCGGAACAGCTTATTCACCCAGCTGTCCGACAGCGGCAATGGAGGATGACAGCAGAAACTTCTATGGTGTTCAGTTCCATCCGGAGGTGATGCATACACCAAAGGGCAGAGAGATATTGAACAATTTCCTCTACAGTATCTGCGGCTGTAAAGGAACATGGACCATGTCGGAATTTGTGGAGCAGTCCATTAATGCCATCAGGGAAAAGGTCGGAGATGGGAAGGTACTCTGTGCCTTATCCGGAGGAGTGGATTCGTCGGTTGCGGCAGTCATGATGCATAAAGCGGTAGGAAAACAGCTTACCTGTATCTTTGTGGACCACGGTCTTTTGAGAAAATATGAAGCAGACCAGGTTGAACAGGTATTCAGAGAAAAGTTTGACATCAACCTCATAAGAGTGGATGCGGAAGCCAGATTCCTCGAAAAGCTTGCCGGTGTGAAAGACCCCGAAAGAAAGAGAAAAATTATCGGTGAAGAATTTATCCGTGTATTTGAGGATGAAGCGAAAAAAATCGGAAAGGTTGATTTCCTGGTGCAGGGCACGATTTATCCTGACGTTATTGAAAGCGGAGCAGGGGACGCTGCTGTGATTAAGAGCCACCATAATGTAGGCGGCCTGCCGGATTATGTTGATTTTAAGGAAATTATCGAGCCCCTCAGAAACCTCTTTAAGGACGAAGTCCGAAAAGCCGGAGAAGAGCTGGAGATACCTTCCGAAATCGTCTGGCGCCAGCCATTCCCAGGACCGGGTCTTGGTATAAGGATCATCGGAGATATCACGAAGGAAAAACTGGATATTTTGAGGGATACTGATTACATATTCAGAACCGAAATTGCCAATGCGGGTCTGGATAAAGAAATCAATCAGTATTTTACCGTTCTCACGGATATGAGAAGTGTCGGTGTAATGGGGGATGAAAGAACCTATGATTTTACACTGGCGCTTAGGGCAGTGACCACCACGGACTTTATGACAGCGGACTGGGCGAGGATACCCTACGAAGTTCTCGAAAAAGCATCCAACCGGATTGTTAATGAAGTAAAACAGATTAACCGGATTGTTTACGACATCACCAGCAAGCCACCGGCAACTATTGAGTGGGAATAATCCACGATTTTCGAAAAAGCCCTTTATTTACTAGTTTTTCCCCCCTCAAAAGTGTGAGTGATACCATTCTGATACCGGTCGCACAGCGAGTTGAATAACTAAAACGTAATTTTCAGACCTGATTTTTCTCCCCAAGAGGGAGGAGAATCAGGTCTTTTGTAGTGCGCCCGGCGGGCGCACGTTTCAACGGGTGTAAGTCCCGAGTCCGCCCGGTAGTGGGAAGGACATAGCCAATGGCAAGGGTGTCGTGGGTGACTGCGAATCTGAAGGAAGCCAGATGGCAAATCTCTGGTCTGACGTACAGAAATCATATCAGGCTATAATCGGGGGTAAGGCTGCTATACAAGTCGAAGCCCAATAACTACACGGAACCGTT
>JAEZLF010000201.1 GCA_023435925.1 Bacillota bacterium | reverse complement strand
ATACGAAAGTCAATACTACCGCAACCACACTTCCAGAGGCAATCATCCGTTATATCCCAACAACCGTTGCATAACGGAGCTTTTTTCATCACTGCTTCGGCACCTTCATTTTCACCAATCCACCCTTGACTTCGAAACCACGGAGCTAAAGCTTCCGCCGCTTTCCAATCATTCTCCTTAGTGACTTTGTATTGCGCACATTCGTTGCAATCAACGCCGCAAGCTGCCATTCTCAACACAGGCATATTTAATCCCCTTACATATTTAACAAATTCGAAAAAATACTATTCTATGTCTTTAATAAAACAAATAACTCGATTAGCTTCTTCAAACCCAATTCCTCTGTGAAAATCATAGCTAACCTTGTTATTAAGTTCTATATCAGATCCAATTTGATTACACCCCATATCTCTTGACCATTCTTCCGCTTTTCTGACTAATCTTCGAGCTATACCGTTCTTACGATAGGAAGCTTTTACATATACTCCTTCAATATACCCCACTGGACTCGAACTTGAACCTTCTACATAATCTCTTCTAATTGATATGTTGATAAAACCTACATACTCATTATCAATTCTATATAAAAAAGCTTTTTCCTTTTCATTCCTTTGAATATCAAGGAAACATTCTTTAAGTTCATCTACTGTATTTTCTGGCCATAAATCCAGTCCCATTCTTAACCATTCATCAAAACTCTCCGCAGAAACCTGCTCAATAAATTCATTCATAATTTTTTCCTTTCAAACAGTCAAACACATATATGTATATTCTTCATTTATTTACTAACCCTTCAAGTTCAAAAACAAGTTTTTCCACGATATTATTTGCTTTCACTCCATCAAGTTCCGATAACAATCAGAGTTGTTTATAGCACCTTTTTATTGAATTCAGTATTCCCGCTCTAAATCCCCGATTTAAAAGTTGTGGAAAAAAATTATCAATACAACTCTCCCAAGATTTTATAGTCTTCAGTTTACTCGTTGGCAAACGGATCATTATCTTTATCTCTATTCCAGATATATTCCATACCATATGCTGCTTTTTCTGCAACGTCTAAACCCATCATATCACTGATAAAGCTCAAGGTCATATCAATACCGGCGGAAACACTCGATGATGAATAAAAAATCAGTTATTATCAATCTCCTCAGGATAACTCGGCCGAAAGGAATCATAATACTCTGCTGCTTGATCAAGCATTTCACATTCTTTTTTCCAGTCCATAATTAATACTCAAGTCCATAAATAGATTTTAATAAAGCAATACCAGTTGATGTCTTAAAAATCTTTTCCATCGCATTAATAATATTAGCCTTAGAATGATTACTTTCATCGGCATTCACAATATAATCTGCTTCAATCAAAATCTGATAGTCCAATCCAGTAATGTCCTTAAGTGTATGGTGATGACCAACTAGAAAAATAACACGATTTATAAAATCTTCAGAATATCCGGTATCCTTCAGAAATTCAGCAACTAAAATTTCACCTTCTTTTTCTTGATATTTACCATTTGTATTCCCATATTTTTCTCGACAAAGCGGACAAGCTATATCATGAACAATTGCTGATACTTCCAATATAGTTTGGGTATTTTCATCTAATTTTTCACATTCTCCAATTGTTTTAGCATAAGCATATACCTTCATAAAATGATTAATGTCATGAAGATTTCCTTTAGAATACTCAATCATCTTTGTGATAATTTCAGAAACAATCATAATAACTCCTCTGCAATACTACAAATTCTTTTTATTTGATTCTTATTATACATAATTTATCCACATAACTATTGATCATTCTGTCTTGGCAATCGCAAAAAGTATATTCTTTATTCTGTATGTACAATCCATCTCCCGGTTAATCTTCTGCCTCCATGTATCAGACAGTGGAAAATAAACACCGTCCTTAGCACCACTTCCCATGTCCCAGCGGCCGGACTCATTTTGATTGCTTTCCAGCCAATCGGATACTAATCTTAGCTTAAATCTGTTCCTGCGATATAATGACATAAGTTCAATGGCTCCGAGATACCAGCTGGCTTGTTTTGACGTAAAGCTAGTTGGTAAAATGGTTAAACGTTGGTTGTAAATATAATAGATCCCATCATCATTCGGATGATTCGCCGTTTTTTTATTCTTCCTTTCCCCAACTTCCAATTTCAAGTAGATTGCCTTCAGGGTCAGCAACATAAAAGTCTCTGATACCAAATGGAAAGGTTTTAGGTTCTCCGGTAAATGACTCTATTCCAAGTGACGTTAAGCGCTCGTACTCTCTGTCAACATCAGAGAATTTATCCAACCAAATACCTATTTCCATTGTCAAGTTAATTCCTTTCGGAGAGTAATAGGGCTCTACTACTGCTTCCGCGAAAGCTCTTCTGTCGTACATGAATAATGACAACGGACCACCTTTTGTTTTAAACTCAGCAAATAATCCACCATCCCAATCGGTTTCA
This sequence comes from Bacillota bacterium, assembly GCA_023435925.1. Lineage (GTDB taxonomy): Bacteria > Bacillota > Clostridia > Acetivibrionales > DTU013 > JAEZLF01. Next base: position 8,346 of record JAEZLF010000201.1, on the reverse strand, counting down.
AATTCCATTATATTTTTATAAAACGAAACCATTTTTTCTATGTCTTCAACAAGCAAACCTATACCGACATTAACATTCATACCATTCATCATTTCGCCCCCCTTTTTCCCTTCTACATTGGTTTTAAGTTCAAATTAAGCCTTCCTGTTATTTTTTCCAGTCTTCTCTTTCTTCCATCATCAGATTTGGCATCAAAATATAACCCCGTGTAGATTTTTCTAACAGAAGGTGACATAGACATAAAATTTGTGAATGCCGGCTCCTTATCTTTTATTAGTTCTGTAAACATTTGCACTTGCTCTTCTGAAATAGGTTCAGCCTTTGGAGCATCCCACATTCCATTTTTCTTCGCCTCTTCAACTTTTTTCCGCCCAAAATCAGTCATTAGTCCTTTAGCCTCAAGCTCTTTTACAAGTTTTTTATTTTTATCAGACCACTTGCTTCCTTTTCTTCTGATAGAAAAGTACTTTAAATACTTTGTTTCGTCAATACTTAGCATCTGCCCGTCTATCCAACCAAAACATAATGCTTCCTCAAGTGCTTCACTAGCCTTAAGTGTTTTAATACTGGCGTTTTTACTGAACACCAACCATATCCCACTGCTTGTGGTACAATTGTCAGCTAACCAATTTCGAAAATCTTCTCTTGTTTCAAACAAGATTTGTTCCAAATTTAATCACCGTCCTTGAATGATATCATGTACTTACAACCACTGGATAAATGCAATCACACTGCGGTTCTCCGGCCACACAACAGAGTCATACTCGGAATTCCCTATTTTTAACTATTCGTTTTCCACCAAAAGCATGAATAGTTCTTGTACCTGCAATGCACTTTCCCCATTGCTCTGTTCCTTTTGGTATAAACAATTCATCTCCAGGGCCAAGTGTTGCTTCTTTTCCATCTAAATATGCTATGTATTGACCACTTACACAAATCATATACTCATCAAACTGATGAATATGTTTTTTAGATACTCTATCAGCATAACATGTCCAAAATGCCATCTGACTTCCGTCCGCTCCTTCATAATAATAACCATCAATATCCTCTGTGTTCTGATCGCTGCTATCGATATGATTTTGGCTACTCTTCATAAAATCAGGAAAATCCTTCATAAATATCTCCCTTATATTCCATGATAAAACAACTTGGTCGGACATTGTACAATTTTATCTCTTTCATATCAGCCTCTCTTTATCTAGATACACCAGTGTCAGCTTCTTATTAACCTGCTCTTCCTTGACGGACCGATACCCTAATATGTCATATAAGCCCAAGTTCTTCAAACTCTGCTTGCCAGTATATAGAATGGACTGTTACGATAGAAGGTTGGTAGAATCCAATCCGCGGGCCCTCACAGCCGCACGACCGGAGTCAAGGTTGAGATTCTTTCACTTTATGATATTACCAGCATCTCGCCCATTATAAAGAATTCTTCTTATTTCCATAACACTTTCAATTGCAACATAATAAATAGTGAAATTGTCTACATAGATACGGTAGTAAGGATATTTACGATTTCTATTAGATTGGAATGGTTCGAATGATAGTGGAGAATTTAATCTTTCTTCTATTGCGTTTTTAATTTTCTTTACCAACTTCATCGTACTTTCTGGATTATGTAATTTTATAGATATATAATCAACAATTTCATTAAGATCATTAATAAACATAGGAACGTATCTTAGGGAATACTTATCTCCTAGCATTAATTCGTTCCCTCACTCTCGAAAAAACTTCATCATGAGAATATCTAGTGTCTGTTGAATCTGCCTCCTTATCGCTTTCATCTAGTTTTAATTCAATATCATCCGTCAGTTCAGCATACTTTTCAAGACTTAAAACTACCATTGTTCCATATCCGTTTTTTGTTAAATATACTGGTTGTCCTTCCTTTACAACGATATCCTCAATTTCAGGAAATTTATTTCTTAAGTCAGAGACTGGCCGTATCTGAATCATAATCATCTTCCTTTCCAAATACTCTTATCATAATTATATCTTAATTTTATCACGCTGACAATGTAATTATTCATATGATTTTTGCGCTCGTCGGCTGAGTCTGAGCGCCGTATCCGGGCTGGCAATTTCATATAACGGCCTAGCTGTCGCGACGCTGATGAGCAGTAGCTGAGTCGTGCCAAGTCTTTCAAGGGCAAGCCAGGCTGCATGGGCGAGCCGCAGGCTTTGCCTGCGACCAACCCCTGCCCGGCGAAGATAGAGGTGAGCGGTGCTCGCACCCTGGTTGAATGGGCGAGCAGTGCAGCGAAGCGGAACGACCAGCCAGTATGTTGAGTGCGTCAGCACAGATTACCTTTACAACATACAATGAAGCGAATCGGTGTGGTGCCTGCTCGCGCTCCTGCTGTCTATGGTATAAGGCCAGATGACTTGCCTCTGGCACCCTTGCGCGGACTGCTTTGTTAGGTGAAGTAGGGCACATGGCCCTTAATTCAGAACAGCCACGGACGGCTTTCCTTATAAAACCCTTTCACTATATTACTATTCCTCCATCTGCCTCAATCATTAATCTATTAACAAACAAGTCAACAAACTTCACTTTTTCATCCCATATCTCTTTTGACTCATTATAATTCAGCATGTTTCTCATTTTCTCCAAATTTCTTTTTACTTCATCCCCTCTATACCATTCCAACGATCTATCTATACTTCTATCCTCATAAGCAGTGTACAAGAAATTTAGCCATATCTCTGTAGTTCCCATATGGTCTAATATATCAGCGTCCTGAACAATCCTTATCCAAAATGGGTAATCGTTAGGAAATACTCTTTTACAATGATATCTAACAATTTCTGATACATTACTTAATTCATTACTCTCACAATATTCCTGTAAAATGTGCTTGACTACAGCATATCCAGTCTCTGCATGTGGTTCAATTCCTTTCCCGATATCATGAAATAATGCACCTGCATAAATAACATCATCAAAATCGAATTCTACAGGAAAGATTAATTTTCGCAAATTTATTGATAGTTTTGCTACTCTTAATCCATGATAGTAAATATGACCTGGTTCTCTTTCTAGATGAGCTCTAACCTTACCCATTTTTTTGTAAGCAATTTCTTGTAATAATTTAGTATCCATGTAGAACTCCTTCAGATGTATAATTTGGTTTTCTGCCCGCCACGGACGGTGCGGACGACTACATGATATGTCATATAATGGCTCAGCAGTCGCAACGCCGATGAGATGAACCCTCGAAGCTCTTCTCCCTGGCGGTACTTGCACCCCAGGTTGCATGGGCGAGCAGTGCAGTGAAGCGGAACGACCAGCCAGTATGTTGAGTGCGTCAGCACGGATTACCTTTACAACATACAATGAAGTGAATCGGTGTGGTGCTTGCTCGCGCTCCTGCTGTCAATGGTATAAGGTCAATAATCTATATTTTACCATCCGGTAGAATAAAACGCAAACCTATATTTGATGGTCTATTTTTGTATGATGTTTTTTAGTTACTGGTACTATATTTTCATAAATACTTGACAACGATTAGCTAGTTTATGTGCAGTATGGCCTGTCCTCCGTCCATACGGCGGAGTCAAGGCCGGATTATATTTCAGCTCTTTACAATTATGATTTAGCAATGTCATATAAAGTCTCCGAAATCATTAAATAGGGTTAATGCTGTAAGGGCATGTATTGGTTCTGTTGCAGTTACTATTTTTTCGTTAGTTTGCATTTTATAAACATTACGCACCATCATTATAGGGGATGGATAACGGGAAACTGAACTATCACCTAAAAAATCTTTTAATCACGAGTCATTTTTATAACAAATTCTAACCATGGATCCCGTTTTTCAATGATATCCCGTTTTGAATATTCTATTGGATAGTCCGGTGTAATAGCCTTATATTGTTCATCTTCTGATACAGGATATTTAAATCTTGTAGTGGCGTATTGGAATACAAGCTTACTGTTTGGTAAATTACCTTGTTTCATATTCCCAAAGAACGATGGAATATTGCCGGTAGGCTGTCCAACTACTTTTGCAATCGAGTTTGCCTGAAGTATTACAACAAAATCAGTTGCAGCACTAAAAGTAGAATTTGATGTCAACAAATAAATATTTCCTTTAAATAAAGGTGGATCATTTGGGGTTACATCTCTGAAGTCTTTTGGAATGTTATAATAAGTATTGTTACCAATGAACATATAACTTTCTATATCAATAAAACTTAAAAATTGTTGTATAACTCCAGAACTTCCACCGCCATTCTTTCTTAAATCAACCGTTACATTCATAATTTTATTTTCATCAACTGCACTGAAAAAATCCCTAAATCCTTTAATATATTCATTTCCATTCGGACATGTATTAATTGTAATAATCCCTAGATTATTAGCTTTATCTATTCTCCATTTCAATTTCCTTGATGCTGCATAGGAAATGGCTTTTTTAATACTTTCAAATATGGAATCGCCGGATTGATGAAGATGCATATCCCCAACAGCTATCTTATTGTTTCTTTCGTAGCTGATAATCACGTTATTATTCTTATCAACCAGATTCAATCGTCTTAAAAACATCCCTTTTGCTATGACCATCGTATTGGCTTTAACCCATTCCTCAATCTCTGCAGGTAACAAATTACCAAGGCTTTTTAATAGCTCGTTGGGAGCCATACCTCCTATCGATATTATTTTATCCCCAGTTTTTATAAAAGCCTTATTTTCTTTTGCTATTAGCCCATCCCTTGTCCATTCAAGGGATGGTAAATCGATACAATCCCTATTGACTTGATCTACCGATAAATGTGTATGTCCATCTTTTAATGCCACATTCAATGTGTTAAGAGTCCAATAAAAGTCCTCAGCATTCATTGGATTTCCTATCTTTTCATAAATCCCGGCAATAATGTTATCATAAGTGGTTTGACTGTCTTTCATTTCAGGATGATTTTCTTTCAACGTTTTAATGAAATAATCTGTGTCCATTTTCATTGCATCAGGGGTTAGGCTTCCACGATAATCAAATGCGGAGATACTAAATGTTTTAAAAAAGAAGAAATATACTGTTGAAATGATAAAAATAATTATCAATGAGATTACTATGAATAGGACTATTCTTTTTTTATTCATAATGGACTTCATGTGTAAATTTTGTAAATTAAAGTTCACTATCTCATCTACCTTTCTTTATATGCTTCTATAAATCAGTCCCAGGCGACGTCGATGAGCAGTAAGGTGCACAGTTGAATCCTCTCGTCCGAAGTCCGCCAGGACTTCATTCCTTTTTGACATTGTGCACCGGTGTGCTTGCACTCTGTAAATCTGTGTGGTGCACTGCTCGCGCTCCTGCCTGTCAATGGTATAAGGCCGGATGACTTTCCCCTGGCACCCTTGCGCGACTGCTTTGTTATTTGATCGATGGCGCCTCCAGAGTCAGAGCCACCACGGACGGCGGCGCCTTTAACCTATAATACAAGTCCTTTTTTCTTGTAATCAGCGTCTATTCCTGCACCAACAGCCAAACCGATACATAATCCTATAGATACTCCGATTGCAATATTTTTAAACGCACTGCCTAATCCTGCACCTATTGCTAATCCAATCGACATATACATACTCATGTACTGTCCTTCGACAATCAATTTATGTTTGTTTTGCATATGAGAAACAATAGCTTTTAGGTTGCGATGATAATTCAATAGCTCTTGCTTGTTTTGGAGACCACGGAATTTATTTTCATTTTCTATATACATTATAATCCAGTTTATATATTCTTGACATCCCTTACATTCATCGGAATATAATATTAGCCTCCTACTTATACGCTCAAGCTGCTCATAATTAATTTTTCTTGCTTCATCTGGATCTAAAGACTCACCTAATTCCTTTATTACAATTATTAGTTTTTCTTTTTGAGTTCCATAATCATCCAATGTATTACCCCCAGTATTTATTTAAACCGCGACACGACGTCGCGGCTAGGTTTTGCGCCATCTTTCATATAACTCTTAGGATTGCATATGAAGTTGAGCCGAAACGAAACCAAGAATCAGTTGATTGAACTGAAACCTGGCTCAATTTCATATGCAATTCAGTTAAACGAATCCCTTTGATCCTTTCTATGGGGATTCAATATATCCGGTTCATCTGTAGATTATTGTTTTGTCTTCCTGTCTATCCCATTTTAAGCAGCAGGCTTTGCCTGCGACCAGCCCCTGCCCGGCAAAGATCGAGGCGAGCGGTGCTCCGTCACCCGGGATGCATGGGCGAGCAGTGTAGCGAAGCGGAACGACCAGCCGCTCTGCGAATCGGTATGGTACCTACTCGCGCTCCTGCTGCCAATGGTATAAGGCCGGATGACTTTCCACCCGGGAACCCTTGCGCCGACTGTTTTGTTATGTGAAGGCCGAGTGCACTCCAGAGCCAGAGCCGCACGGACGCGGCGCCATCAGCACTTTCAGTCATGCCTCACTACATATATACTCCATTATCGAATTCTGACTATATAATAAATATTCCTTTGCACGGTAATTTAGGCACAGCTCTGATTCCATAGCTTCATTTGTAACCTCTTCACCTCTCGTAACAGGTGGACAAGGTAAGAACATAGAATTCTCTTTCAATTTTGAAAGACACTCAATAGTTATTTGATACGGAAGGAACTGCCTGCGTATTATATCTTTAGTTTCTATATCATTAGTACGAGGCCAACAATCAGTATAAATCAAATCTGCCCCCTTCAATAATTGCATTAATTCAATATTTGTACCTATTCTTCCTTTTGCCTTTTCATTCAGTCCATCAACGATCTCATTATTGGCTAGATAGCTAACAGGAGCTACTTGTGTTACCTTTATGGGAAATCTGACTGCGGCCTCAAACCAACTCATACAAAGATTTGTGACTTCACCGACAAATACAACATTTAAATCATTAATTGACCCTCTATATTTTCGTATAAACTGTAAATCTCCCATAATCTCGCATGGATGACTAAAGTCCGTTCGTGCATTAATAACCGGTATAGTAGTGTTTTCTGATAAATATACTAAGTCATCATGCTTTTTAGCCCTTATAATAAGTAATGAATACCAATTCTCCAGATAATGTCCAATATCCACTAATGGTTCATGTATGCCTAACTCACCGGGTATATATGAAATTTGCGCCCCCATAGCTTTAGCACCTATTTCAAAAGCCACGCGATTCCGAAAGCCTTGCCCATAAAACCAAAGGCCTATTTGCTTATTAATAAGACTTTTAGGCATCTTATTTTCTTTCCAAGCAATTTCCAGGTGATCAGCCCTATTAAGAATCTCAGTTAATTCTTCAGTAGTATAATCCAACAATGAAATAAAATTTCTCACAAATGCATCTCCAACATTTTTATTCTTCAAAGTCTATCCTATATAATTCGCCACACGACGTGGTGATAAACCTCTACACCCGGCTTTCATATAACGTCTCATAGGAATAGGTAAGGTTTTGAGATAATCACCACCTTTCCCCTCCTCCAAACCGGACTGGAACCTTTCGATTCATCCGGCTTTCCAACGAATAAACTTACTTGCCTCATAGGCTTTCAACACTTTACAGTCTCGCGGCTGAGTTGTGCACGATACAATCCGTTATCTATAGCTTCAACCGATACTTCTGAATTTTCCTGACTATCTTCTTCTCTGCCTTTGGTAGTTCATTTCCATGTACATAATTATCGCACTTTTTGCATATCTATACAAGATTTGGAACCATATTTATTTCATTCAGTGATAATTTTTCATCTACCCTGTGACAGTGGATATTCGCCCGACGGCTGGAGGTCCGGGCGACCTCTGATGAGCGATATTTCATTTAACGGCCTAGCAGTCGCGACGTTCCTGAACCGGACCCGCAGAGCCTTTCTCCCTGGCGGTACTTGCACCCCGGTTGCATGGGCGGGCAGTGCAGCGAAGCGAAACGACCAGCCAGTATGTTGAGTGCGTCAGCACGGATTACCTTTACAACATACAATGAAGCGAATCGGTATGGTGCCTGCTCGCGTTCCTACTGTCAATGATATAAGACCGGATGTCTTTTCTCTGGCACCCTTACGCTGACTGCTTTGTTATGTGAAGTTTTGCTCTTCCTCTGGCCGCACGGCGGAGTCAAGGCCGGAGTTCCTCTTTCTTATCTTTTTTTAACTTATATTAATAATGTGCGTTATCCAAGTCTGTTGTTATATCAATAAAAGCTTTATTTGTAAATTCCAAGATTTTTTTTCAATTTCAATGCCCTGAAAGTTGATTCAATCAAGCAAGCTTCCTTTTGTGTCCTGTTTTCTCCTAATCCCATATATTTACCTGAAACAAAATAGCCATTTTTCTCTT
>JAEZLF010000158.1 GCA_023435925.1 Bacillota bacterium | reverse complement strand
TCCCAGAAGTATTATGGCGGTATCAGGTTCGATAATCATTTGTTTTGCTTGATCCCTGTAATCCGGATCTCTTGAGTCCAGATTGCTGATCAACATTTCATAGCCTGATGCTCTGCACTCCTGTTCTATACCATTTATCAGCAGCGTGAAAAACGGTGTGTCATCTATGATGAGCCCATTTTTCTTATAGATTACCAGTTTGATTTTCCTGACCGTATTGGAGTTCAGGTACCCTATTTCCCGTGCTACACGAAAAATTTCTTCGGAAGTGCTCCGGCTGACTCCCCTTTTTTGATTTAGTGCATTGGATACAGTAGCTGCTGAAAAACCCGTTATAGTACTGATCTGCTTTATCCCTGTTTTCAATTTCTTTCCCTCCTCCCTCTGTACCATAATACTTACCATTCGGATTGCTTCACACTTTCCGGATTCTGATGGCCATATACTCTTTCCCCGGTAAATCAATCCTGAATTTCCCACAGAAGATACCTCTTTTCTCAATGGTCATCTCCCATGTATCAATAACCTCAACGTCAAGTTTGCTGTAATCATCCAGATAGAAATCCCTGAACGAAGGCCTCATAAAGCTGTAGTAATACATATAATAATCATTTACTTTGCCCGCACCCGTAACACCGCCTTCTGTTGTTACCGCGACCTCATCCCAGGACGATTCTGTCGGCATCAATCCCACGCCTGGTGTTTCACACATGATCTTATATAAAAATTTTAACCGTTCGGGACTCTCTCCATGAAGCTCACCGCCATGTGACCACCAAAGTATATCGTCAGAGTGCAGGTACGTTTCGCCGTGCCCGGCATATCCTCCGCGGCAAGCCGCCTCCCAAAACTTGCGTACCAGTTCTTTACCACTTATATTACCCCACCCATGTTGGATATTACCCTCGTATGCAACTTCATCGAGAACAATCGGCTTTTTATAACGTTCTCTCCATTCGGTCACAAATTCAGCCGACTTGTACAGGTCCTGCCTTTGAATGCAGCAATGAGTAACCCAGGGCTTCATATAATTATAGAATGGCCTGCAATTATGGATCGATCGCAAATGTGAGTATGGATCACACTCACAAATTATTTTCGCAAATCTCTCCCAATCTTCCAGCGATTTTTGCGGCATGAGATCGTATTCATTGGCTAAAGACCACCATACATTACGAAACGCAGCAAATCTTGCAACAATATACCTAAGGTACAGTTCATCGGATTCTTTATCCATTGAGCTAAAGCCCCACCTATCATACGGGTGCATCAGTATCAAATCGGCCTCTATGGATAAATCGCCTAATTTGCAGATGCAATCTTCTACATGACTGAAATATTCAGTATTGAACCTCTTGAAGTCCCAATTATTTCCTTCAAAGTTCGAATAATACTCTGCAAAATTTTCTTTTGTTATTTTGGAACTGTCACAGGGTGTTCCGACATATGGATATAAAATCGGTTCCTTAAAGTTATAATCATAATGCTTTGGAAATATACAAAACCTGATTTTATTAAAAGCGTTGTTTCTCAACGTATTCAATGTCGATTTCTGTATGTTATCAGGCTGCAGCTGCCAAACATAGCATGTGGTTCCAACAGGGTAATAGGGCGTACCATCTTCATATGCAAAATGGTAAGTATTTGCAGTCCGGACAGGACCATGGTTGTTTATGGCAGCCTGGGTAACAGTAAAGCTGCCGGAATATGTTTCGTCTGAGAAATTACCCGTAATTTCAAAGTTGTAGTCTTCTTCAAAGGAAGGCATAAAGCGTACTTTATATATTCCGTTTCCATCATAAAATCCATCTACGGTCATACTCTGATTCTTACTGCGAAATCTGCCCTTTATGTGAAAATCAACATAAGGATTCCCTGTGGAATATCCCTGGCAAACGATCTCCTGAATACCCCATTTCTCTACCTGCTTGAAATATGAAAAATGACTCATTCATATCCCCCTTTTACTTTTTTATTATTTTATCGTTCCGCTTATACCTTAAACACCGCTTTGGTTGTAGTAATAACAGTTTGTAATGTAATATAAAATGTTTATAAAATTTTTTTACATTTCATTTATAAGCTGTTTGTGCAATGATATCATATACTGAAAATCGTTTCAATTCTTTTATATTTTTAGTTGCTTTTTTACACATTAAATGAAGCAAAATTCATATCATAATATTTTCAACAAGTGCTTTAAATTCAGCATTCTGTGTTTTGTCTGCAATACATATGAGAATGGGTTCATTTAAATAATTCTGATAATACTCGATTAAGATCACTGCAAAATAAAAAAATATTTATAAATTATTATATAAATATTTTTTATCTGCCGTTGAACATGGTTGTAAACCACTATAGTTCATAGGTTCCATTGAAGTTTATTCGATTGTAGAATAATTTTCATTCCCGCGATATCGGGCGAGCAGATGACAAAGTCACCAACCAGCCTCTTCGTATTTCAACAAAGCTGGCAGCAAGCACAGCTTGATGCCAGCCCCATGCATCCCGGGCGGTTAATATGTTTGACGGGAGACGTCTGCTACCTTATTACATCTTATGCACAAGCCTGCTGATCGATTTATATACGACTAACGTAATGGCAGAGTTAATTCCGTCTTTCATCAGATTAAAAGGGATCAATATCGGGATGATCATACTCTTGACAGTCTCATACGGCACACCGTAAAAGTTAGGCTGGATAATCAGATTGGTCGGTATCATGATCAGAGTCCTAGCCAATGCACCTACTAATAGTGCAAGTAAAGCACCCTTTAAAGTATGAAGCTTCTTGTAGATCAATCCGGCCGTGATAGCAGATGTACCGGTTGCTATGACATGCATGCAGAAGCCCACCAGTCCATCACTGCTCAAAAGAGTTGCCTGGATTGCCGATACGACAAGCGTAATAAGCACTCCCGCGGCAGGTCCGAATATAAACGTCCCCACATAGATCGGTACATCCGCCGGTTCATAAATCAGATACGGAGCAGCCGGTATGAGCGGAAACCTGATCAGCAGCATTAGCACAATCGAAAGCGCAGCTAGCACAGACATAGTTACCATTTTTTTAACACCAATTTTCATTTACTTTCCCTCCACAAAATAAAATTCCCTGAAATTAATAATAATCTCAGGGAACACGAGTGGTCATTCTATTCATCAAATCTTCTTTCATCCAGACTTTACTGTCGGCCCCGGAATCACACCAGGTCGGCTTTCGCTCGCGGGCTAATGGCATTTGCCACATTACCGCCGGTAGGGAATCGCACCCTGCCCTGAAGATTATTTATTTAATTTCAACTATCAATGTAATCATAGCACCAATCGGTTGTCCGCGTCAATAACAACTGGTTTATTTTTTCATCGCTATCGCTTCTTTTGCCTTCGCTGCGATATTCTGAGCCGTCAAGCCATACATTTCAAGAAGAGGATAAGGCTTACCGGATCTGCCGAAGGCATCATTGATGCCGACGATTCTCATCGGTACAGGGTGGTTCTGAGATGCCACTTCTGCCACGGCGCTTCCAAGACCGCCATAGATATTATGCTCTTCCACTGTCACCAGTGCTCCTGTTTTCACAGCAGATTCGATAATGAGTTCCTTATCAATGGGCTTGATCGTGTGAATATCCACAAGTCGCGCACTGATGCCCTCATCAGCCAGCAGCTTCACCGCTTCAATGGCTGTGTGAACCATCAGACCCGATGCAAAGATGGTGACATCCGTACCTTCTGAAATCACGATACCCTTACCTAATTCAAATTTGTAGGCGCTTTCGTCATATATGGCAGGCACACCCAAACGACCAAGCCGCAGGTACACAGGACCCTCGTATTCAATTGCCGCCTTTACAGCTGCTCTGGTTTCGACGGCATCCGCCGGGCACAGAACAGTCATGTTGGGGATGGATCTCATAATTCCTACATCCTCTATGGGTTGGTGAGACGCCCCATCCTCTCCCACGGAAATACCGGCATGAGTTGCTCCTATTTTTACATTGAGCTTCGGATAGCAGATGGAATTCCTTACTTGCTCACAGGCACGCTCTGCCGCAAAAATGGCAAAAGTGGAGGCAAATACGGTTTTCCCGCAGGTAGCAAGACCGGCGGCCACTGTCATCATGTTACCTTCTGCAATACCCATGTTAATAAACCTTTCAGGGTATTTCTTCTTAAACGTATCTGTCTTCGTTGATTTTGATAAATCCGCATCAAGCACCACAATATTGGTATCGGCACCGAATTCCGCAAGCGCGGCGCCATATGCTTCTCTGGTTGCAATATTTCCCATTTTATTCTACCTCCTGCAGCTTGGCCAAAAATTCATCCAATTCGGCGATTGCCTGATCTCTCTGTTCCTTATTCGGCGCTGAACCGTGCCAGCCGGCCTGGTTCTCCATATAGGAAACACCTTTTCCTTTTATCGTCTCGGCAATAATCACAGAAGGCATATCCTTTGTCTTCTTAGCCTCTTCGATTGCTTCAATGATCTGCTGATAATCATGCCCATTTACAGAAATGACCTTCCAGCCAAAAGCTTTGAATTTTTCATGAACAGACTCAGGTGACATGACGTCTGTAATCTTTCCATCGATCTGAAGTCCGTTGTGATCCAGGAATGCAGTGAGGTTGTCCAGCTTATAGTGAGCCGCAGCCATGCTTGCTTCCCACACCTGACCTTCCTCTATCTCTCCGTCGCCTAATATCGTATATACTCTGTAATCCTTTTGATCCAGCTTTCCGGCAAGAGCCATACCAACCGCGGCTGAAATGCCCTGTCCCAGTGAACCTGTAGACATATCAACACCCGGCACATCCTTCATGCTGGGATGGCCCTGAAGATAGCTGTTAATATTTCTAAAGCTATTCAGATCCTCCGTCGGGAAAAAGCCCTTTTCTGCAAGAGTAGCATACAGAGCAGGTGCACAATGACCTTTTGAAAGTACAAACCTGTCTCTGTCCGGCCACTTTGGATTACTTACATCAACCCGCATTTCATGGAAATAGAGTACCGTCAGAATGTCGGTGCAGGACAGTGAACCCCCCGGATGGCCTGACGAAGCGGAATATACTTCATCAATAATATGCTTGCGTATAGCGGTAGCACGCTTTTTAAAAGCTAAGATTTTTTGCTTGTCCATCTGCAAATCCCCTTCTAATCTAAAATTCTTGTAAAAGTATACTATAGTGTCGGCCGATTTACAAGACTTCACCGCCTCAATTCATTGCTTCTCATCGTCTCAATTAGAGCTACTAGCGCTATTCATATGTTTTAAACCCCTCGCCCAGCACCTCTGTAACATCACTGAGTATAATGAATGCCGCAGGATCAATCTTCTTCACCAATGTCTTCAGCAAAGGCAGTTGACCGCGATGGATAATGCAATAAAGCACGCGCTTGTCGTTACCGGTATACATTCCGGTTCCGTTCAGCGCGGTTACGCCTCTGTCCAGCTCCTTCATGATGTCTTTGGCGATATCATCCGCGTAGTCCGAAATGATATAAACTGCTTTTGCGAAATTCACACCTTCGAGAATCACATCAATGATCTTCGATGACAGATAGAGGGCTATTAATGCATAAAGCGCCAGCAGAAAGCTGTTGAACGCAATTGCAGCAAACAGGATGACCGCCGAATCGATGATTAAAAGCAACTTTCCAATGGTTAACCCGGGTATAAAATGATGCATGATTTTCGCGGCAAGATCGGTTCCACCTGTAGTAGCTCCCGACCTGAATACCATCCCAAGGCCAAGCCCCATAAAAGAGCCTCCAAAAATGGAATATAGCATAAAATCAGGACTTGCCGTCAGCTGCTCCAGAGCAAACTTTGCGCTGAACATGTTCGTATAAGGCTCCATCAAATCAATGGCAAGGGAAAGAAATACAGTGCTAAACAATGTACGGACGATGAATTTTCCCCCGATATATTTCATTCCAAAAATAAAAAGAGGGATATTCAAAACAAGCATGATGACACCGACAGGGAATTTTCCATTGCTCAGATAATATATCACTGTAGCAATACCGGATACGCCGCCCGGTGCAATCTTGTGCGGAACCAGAAATACATTGATGGCAGCAGCTGTTATGATCGAGCCCAGTATAATCCATAAATAATCCTTCAGACTTCTCATATGCTTCTCTTTCATTTTCATGTTTTGCACCACCTTCGTATATTTCCCTGCATAGATATTATAACACTTCGATTCAAAGAAAATTTTTCGTTTGTAGAAAAATTTTCTTACTTAAGCAGTGTTTCAACGAGGCGGGAGACATCTTGGCCTCGTTATATATTTACTTCCGCCTCTTTTGTATAAAAAGCCTAAATATTTTTGCGCTAGAGATATCTATGCAGCGAGAGCAGTGTCATCGAAGAAATGAGAATTTCATAAAGGATAGAGAACTAGCTTACAAATTTTCATTTCTTAGCGCATCAATTGTATTCTCATCTTTTAATTTATTCATGGAATAAAGCATTGTCGCAAAGACAACCGCAAATACACTGAATATTGCAACGACCATTGATATCCACGGAATATAGAAGCTTGTAATATAGCCTGCGTTGATACTCCGGTAAATCATGTATGTGACTCCTACAGCGGCAGGCAGTCCCCACATTAAGGACTTTGTACCATACATCAGGCACTCATAATTCATCATTTTACGGAAGCCCTTCTGTGTCATGCCCACAGATTTAAGCATTGCAAACTCGCGGCGCCGCAGGTTGATACCGGTTGATATTGTGTTAAATACGTTTGCGGCTGCTATCAGGGAGATCAGGATAATGAAGCCGTAGGAGAAAACATTAATGATAAATATCGTATTCCGGTCTGTGTCATCATGAACAGCTGTATCATTCAAATTTTCGGAAGGCAGGCCATTCTCATCCATAACAGCAGTGAGATTATCCGTCAGGACAGCGTGGTCCTCCCCTTTAAAATAATAAACGGTATCTGTTATATCAATATTTGCAAAATACTTTGAAATACAGCGTTCCGGTACCATTACCGTGATAGTGTACCCGTGATAGGAGGCATTGATAGCAAACGGCAGAGAATCAACAATTGCCCCCACATCAATGACTGTATTTTTATACAGCAGCGCATCCAGTTCTTCTTGTGTAATACTATCAGGGATGGGTTCCCTGCTTTCATCATATAGTTCTAAATTCATAACAGATAATGTGTCACGCAGCACATCGATTTTCGAATACTTGTTTGTTTCAGGATCAATTCCCTCCATATATGCCATAACAACTGCGTCTGCGCCGCCCAAGCCCCCGGCGGCTGCA
>JAEZLF010000149.1 GCA_023435925.1 Bacillota bacterium | reverse complement strand
TTTCCAATCAGCTTTCCATTTTCTTTAAGACATACTGCCCAAAACGCATTATTCTTCGAACGATTAATGGCTTCTTGCTTACAAGCGTCTTCACTATATACATCATATGGCTCATATTTAACGACAGCTTCATTGGAAAGATATTCGTGTAAGTCTTTCCAATCTTCGCTATGAAAACTTCTTAGAACTAACCTATTTGTTTCGAACATGGACATATCAAGACCTTCCTCTATAATCTAACCTGCTTCGCTGAGCGTTTATGAACATTTCACATTGCCTTCTCACTAAAAATCCTTTGCGCTGAATTCTCATACTATGGATTTATAGTATCCTGCGTTTCAATATTGAGATGACCCACCTTGTACTACCATAGCTTTGAGCGGCAGCAACAGTGCTTACTAACTCCCATCCCTGTGTACCTAGTTCATTTAATTCGTTCTGAAATGTGTATTGGTCGACCTTACCACCAAATACTCCTTTTGCATCCGTAAATAGCGTTTTGTATTCAAATTTGTCCATATTCTTATCCTCCTATGATTTTATCTTCGTTTATTTAACGTTTGCTAGATACAATTTGTCTGTACTTCAAAGGCTTAGAAAGTTCTTATTTATATAGAGCGCTGCCAAGACCATCATAATTCTTGCCAATTTGTTGGACGAGATAATTTTTTTGGAATCTTCGTATTCGAATTTCCCCTTGCAGAGTTGATCTGCATTTGTGTTAAAAAAATACATTCACTCAAATCAGTATTTTTTAGTTTTGCGTCACGCATATCAGCACCTAAAAAATTAGTTCCCTTTAAACTACATCCTTCTAGGTTTGCCGCTATCATTAACGACATGCTAAAATTTCTTCTGTCAAGATTTTCTTTTTCGAAGTTTTTTCCGAAATAGTCCACGCTGCGGATTTTATCGGCAGCATCTACCGAAATCATGCTGCTTATTTGCTTTAGTACCTCATTCACTTTTAACCTGTATTTTTCAACACATAGTTGGGAAATATCGCCTGGAAGATGCCGGATCATTTGTTCATTTTCAAAGATAAGCGCGTCGATAGTTGATTTTAATTGTTCGTCTGAGATCAAAGAAAACGCCTCAACTAAGTACCACAGCATATAATGCAGCATAAATACAACTCTGAATGCTTCAAATATTTCATTTGCCTGTTCAAAATTTGTTTTCCAGGTTCCAATTGAGTGATAAATTTGAGTTGTTTTTTGTCCTGCGCCAAAGCAGTCATAGGCTAAACAGCCTCTCATATTTTTGTCGGCCAGTTTGGAGTGGATCTCGCAGCGAAAATCAGAACTCAAATGCTTGCACGGTTTTCCAGCTTCTTTGTCCGCCGGGAAGCCATCTGTTTTCATGCAATACAAAGCAACACAGCACAATCCGCTACATTTCTCACAATCAGCTTTTAGCTTCGTTGCCAAATCGGCATATTTTCTATCAAACCTATTTTTAATCACAATGCCCCTGCCCTAGGTTATATAAATTGACTGTACTCGCTCCAATTTCCACAAATCATTTCCTTTTTATATAATATCACAATATCAAATCCTTACACAGAGCGTTCAATTTTCGCACAACAGCGAAGCTCGGACGACGTTAACAGGTAATATACTTCTCTTTTGTTATCGCATAGCAAATTTCTCCTTCAGGTTTTTCTCCTGACAATTCAAATCTTCTAACAGTAGGAACTCTTTCCATTTTGGTTTTTTCAAGTACTCTACCAGATTTGGGGTTAGCTTTTCTATGAAATGCTTCAAGCTTCTCAAAATCCGAATCAAGAAACATGTACTCTATCACCGCATTTAATGCTTCCAAAGCATATCGGCTTCCCCAATAATCTTCACCAATACAATACTCAATTTCTGCTGTTGCAACTTCTTCATACACTCGACAAAATGCAATCTGTCCAATATTTACATTGCTCTCCTGTAAAATTATCGCCCATCGATAAAAACTTTCATCACTATAATTTAAAATCCATTTATCAAGTAACTCCTGAACCTGTTCCTTCATTGAATAAACTGGCTCCCCATATTCCAATTGGATTTTGGGATTCGAGGCCCAATTGTTATACATATCATCTGCATCGCTAGCTGTAAATTTCCGTAGAATCAGCCTTTCCGTCTCGATCGTTTGACTGCCAATATGTTTAAACATAATCTTTCCCCTGTCACAAATAGAGTGTTTATTATCATAGCATTACTACATGCTACCCATTCAATATCTCCTCATAAATAAAGCACTCAGTAATATGGTCATTGACCATGCCCGTAGCTTGCATGAACGCATAAATTATGGTCGAGCCAACGAACTTAAACCCCAATTTTTTCAAGTCCTTGCTTATCTTATCGGAAAGAGGGGTGCTTGCAGGCACATCTCCCATCTTTTCCCAATGGCCTGTAATAGGTACATAATCCACATATCCCCATATGAATTTGTCAAAGCTCCCGTATTCTTTTACAATTCCTAAAAATGCCTTGGCATTACTCACAGCCGCGTTGATTTTCAGGCGGTTTCTGATTATTTTCTCGTTTGCCATGAGTTCTTGAATTTTTTCATCGCCGTAAGTAGCTACTATATTAGGGTTAAACCCATCAAAGGCTTGCCTGAATGCCTCTCTCTTATTTAGCACGGTTATCCATGTAAGTCCTGCTTGCATACCTTCTAAAATCAGCATTTCAAACAGCTTAACATCATCATGTACGGGTCGTCCCCATTCGTTGTCATGATAATCTATGTATATGGGGGTATTTCCTGCCCAAGAGCATCTTATTTTTTCATTCATAAAGCCTCTCCTCTACTCGTAATAAAATATCCAACGCTTTGCCCAGGAATAGTGTTGTTGATCATCAATTTACCAAATAGTTGCTGCTGTCGTTTGCTTCAATCCATACGCAAACACGATAGCTCGCATACCATTTTTGAACGATAATGGGGTCGCCGGCACACCTGCTTTTACCATATTATACATGAATGTTTTGTAGTAGTAAACGTTATTGCAGCTTTCTATGACAAACCATGGCAGAAGCAGAATGTAAATTGTGAAAGAAAGATCCGCTCTCATTTCATCAAAGGTGGCAAATTTTTAGCCAAGGCGTATCTATCGGATAACAACACGTGGAAAATTGATATCGGTATATGCTATAATAGGGTGAGCAGTAAAACGTCAGGCATATTGCCATGGAGGTATGAATGAATTCGCTGGGCAGTAACAGGGAGATTGTTCAAAACAAACTGATTATCATGTATATGATCAACAAGCTGAACATGCCGGTCAGTAATAACAATATAACAAAACTGGTACTTGAAACCCGTCTGATGAATTATTTCATGTTTCAGCAAAGTTTCAATGAACTGCATGAAGGCAGGCTGCTGAAGCTTATACCTGCAAAGGATAGCCCGGATGGAGCCGAAGGCTTTGTTCTGAGTACGACCGGCGTAAATACTCTGCAGTATTTTTCAAATCTGATTCCCCCGGGGTTAAAAATGCAATTGGATAAAATGCTTCCTGATGCGCGTAAGGAAATGCAGGGAGAAGCTTTAGTCACAGCCGATTTTATGCCGGAGAGCGAAAATAAGTTTATAGTGACCTGCAAGATGGGTGAGAAGGACTTCCCACTGATCGAATTGAAGGCAACTGTCGGTACAAGGCAGGATGCCCGTACGGTATGCGACAACTGGAAGAATTTCTCGTCTGAAATATATGGGGAAATTATTACATCCTTAACTAAGAAAAGAGTAAGTGAATGAGGTGCGTCAAACCGGCTGCCTGCTAGAGGTGTGTCAACTAACATTCAAAAAGGGACGTACCTCAGGCCCGAAAACCGGCTGCCTGCTAGAGGTGCGTCAACTAAGACATTCAAAAAGGGACGTACCTCAGGCCCGAAAACCGGCTGCCTGCTAGAGGTGCGTCAACCAAGACATTCAAAAAGGGACGTACCTCAGGCCCGTAAAACCGGCTGCCTGCTAGAGGTGCGTCCCTTTACCTTAAATCTCAATTTCCTTGTGCTTCTTCGATTCCTTGTATAGCACAAACTTGCTTCCGATTACCTGAACCACCTCAGCACCGGTTTGCTCTGCGATTTCTTCACTGATTGATCTGGCATCCGCATCTGAATTTCTAAGAACAGTAGCTTTCACCAACTCCCTTGCTTCAAGGGCATCATTGAATTGCTTGATCAGATTGTCACCGATACCGCCCTTGCCCACCTGAAATATGGGGTCTATGGTATTGGCCAGGC
>JAEZLF010000127.1 GCA_023435925.1 Bacillota bacterium | reverse complement strand
CTGAGACCACAGGGAAAAATGTCGTTGGCACTTACACGCTGGAGGAATTTGTTAATTCTCTTGAAAAGCCAAGGAAAATGATTATCATGGTAAAGGCCGGTAAGGCAGTGGATGATACGATCGCACAACTGAAGCCGTACATTTCGAAAGGTGACATACTTATTGACGCAGGTAATTCATTCTATGAGGATACCATCAGAAGAAGCAAGCAGCTTGAAGCAGAAGGCTACAGATACATCGGAACCGGCGTTTCCGGCGGAGAAGAAGGCGCTTTGAATGGTCCTGCCATTATGCCCGGCGGAGAAAAAGAAGTCTATGATCTCGTTGAACCTATTCTGACCGCAATATCTGCCAAGGTAAATGGCGAGCCATGCTGCACCTATATTGGAACAGACGGGGCAGGCCATTATGTGAAGATGGTTCATAACGGTATAGAATATGGCGACATGCAGCTGATTTGTGAAGCCTATTCACTTCTCAAAAACGTTCTTGGCATGTCGGCTGATGAGCTTCACGAGGTATTTTCACAATGGAATAAGGGAGAGCTGGATAGCTATTTGATTGAGATTACGAGAGATATTTTTGCCAAAAAGGATGATGAAACCGGGAAACCGATGGTGGATGTCATTCTGGATACAGCAGGTCAGAAGGGCACCGGAAAATGGACAAGTAAAAGTGCGCTGGATCTCGGCATTGCAGCTCCGGTTATTACAGAAGCCGTTTATGCACGCTGTATTTCAGCGATAAAAGAAGAAAGAGTTTCTGCAAGCAAATCCCTGAAGGGACCATCCGGCGTGAGCTTCACTGGAGACAGGGAGGAATTTATCGAGTGCGTAAGGCGTGCACTTTATGCAAGCAAGATCTGCTCCTATGCGCAGGGTTTTGCACTGATGAAAGCAGCTGCAAAGGAATTCGGATGGGACCTGAATTACAGCAAAATAGCAATGATTTTCAGAGGCGGATGCATTATCAGAGCACAGTTCCTCCACAAAATTGCAGAAGCCTATGACAAGAATCCCGATTTGGCAAACCTGATGCTTGACCCATATTTTAAAGATATTCTGGAAAATTACCAGAGTGATTGGCGTAAGACAGTCTCTACTGCTGTTACCTTCGGAGTTCCGGTACAGGCGATTTCCAGTGCTGTTGCTTATTTTGACAGTTACAGAAGTGAAAGCCTTCCGGCGAACTTATTACAGGCGCAGAGAGATTATTTCGGCGCTCATACGTATGAAAGAACAGACAAACCCCGCGGAGAATTCTACCACACGAACTGGACCGGAACCGGCGGGACGATGTCCGCATCCACTTACACAGTTTAACTTAAAAATGGGGACAGCTCTGCATTCAAAAGCCGGGGAGTGTCCCCTAGCTATTTAAGCACAGGAAATGATTCATTTTAAGAAATTCCTGTGTCATGAGCAAAACGATTTTTCTTGGGAGGGAGAGAATCATCTTGGAAGACATCATTTTACTATCAAAAGATCAAAACGGCATTGGAGAGAAGGAACTTTTCAATGTATTGAAGGAAAGCCTGACTGTGAACATCGCCGCAAGTAAAGAGGGCTTGAAAAAGGTATTGCTGATTCCGCCTGACTTTACAAGGATGCATTCCGGCGCAGGAAAAATTACCGCCATTTACTATGAATTGCTCAAGGATAGCTGCCATGTAGATATTCTGCCTGCGCTGGGGACTCATGAGCCCATGTCGGCGGTTGAAATCAAAGAGTTTTTTGGCGGTGTTGTTCCCGAAGAAGCTATTATTGTCCACAATTGGAGAAATGATGTCGTAAAAATCGGGCAGGTTCCCGCAGAATACGTACATGAAGTTTCTGAAGGCCTGCTATCCAATCCCATCGATGTTGAAGTGAACAGGCGGATTGTGGATAAATCCTATGATCTGATTATTTCGATCGGGCAGGTCGTGCCTCATGAAGTGGTTGGCATGGCCAATTATAGTAAAAACATATTCGTGGGCTGCGGCGGCAGCAATATGATCAGTCAGTCCCACATGCTTGGTGCATTCTATGGTCTTGAAAGAATTATGGGGAAAGATCATTCGCCGGTCCGTAAGGTTTTCGACTATGCCCAGGAGCATTTTTTGAATAATGTACCTGTGATGTACGTGTTAACGGTTACAACTCAGTCTGAAGGATCAATAGCGATTCACGGGCTTTTCGCCGGAAGCAGCAGGAATGTATTTGAAGAGGCTGTACGTCTCAGTCAGGAAAGGAACATCATATACGTAGACCAACCTCTGAAAAAGGTGGTTGTGTATCTGGATGAACGTGAGTTTAAGAGCACATGGCTTGGGAATAAGGCGGTTTACAGAACCAGAATGGCTATTGCAGACGATGGAGAATTGATCGTGATAGCTCCCGGCGTCAAAAAGTTTGGAGAAGACGATGTGAATGATATCCTGATCCGCAAGTACGGTTACGTCGGAAGAGAAAAGGTGCTGGAGCTGTGCAAGACAACGGAAGACCTGCAGAATAATCTTTCGGTTGCAGCCCACTTGATCCATGGTTCCTCGGATGGGCGATTCTCCATCACTTATGCGCCGGGAAAGCTGACACGGGAAGAGACAGAGGGTGTGAACTTCAAGTATGCATCTATTGAGGAGACGATAAAGCTTTATGATCCGCAGAAGCTGAAGGATGGCTTCAACACGCTGGATAATGGAGAGGAAATCTACTATATCAGTAATCCGGCACTTGGACTGTGGGCGTGCAGGGGCAGAATCTGAGATTATTTCTAGTTTTAAATTAACAGGAGGTGTTTTGATACCATGTGGATGAAAGTATGCAGCATGCTGGATGAATGCGGCTCCCAGGTTGATAAGGTAAAAGACAGATTGAGAAATAGCTTTGACGAAAACAGGGTATATCCGGATTCCATATACCTCTCTGAAGGATCATACTTTTTTATTGCATTCGTGGATTCTGCCAAAAAGCTGGTTGTTTATCGCGAAGGAAATGCTTATGGGCAGTTTAACGGCACTGAAATGGATTGTGGATCCGGTAAGGCGAAAATATGTGATCTGAGTTTCGATAATTGCCAGTTGATCAGAGGATTGTTTCCCTTTACAAAGCCTTCAAACCATAAGGGGATTAAAACAACGGTTGGTTTAGGTGACAGGCTTGGTTTGGCTTCGGCAGGACATATCCGCACACTGAAGGGAAAAAATATTTTCCCTGTTCTGGCACAGCAATCGATACGCGAACTGAACCTGACGAGCAGAGACTATAACGATGTTCTGGCTGCGGCTTCCTGGGCGGTATTCCAGGAGGGCTACACATCGGGTTTCGGAGCGGACGGGGATCATCTGAAGACTGCTGAGGAAGTAAAAATGGCCATCGGCTGCGGGTTTACCATGATTACGCTGGACTGCTCGGAGCATATCGACAATTCGGTTCCTGCTCTGAGCCAGACGGAGATTGACCAGCGTTACCTGGCACTGCCTGAAGCTGACAGAAAGAGCCTGGAAGGGAAGTACCTCGGCAAAAAAATAAAGATCGATGAGGACAGCTCTATAGAATTTTCAGTTGCTGAATTCAGGAAGGTTGTACTGATTTATCTGAAAGCAATCCGCTATACGATTGAAATATACAATTCCACGATTAAAAACTGCGGAAGGCCGATTGATTTTGAAATGTCCATTGACGAAACGCTGACCTCAACATCACCGGAATCCCACTATTTCGTGGCTTCTGAGCTAATTGAAAGCGGAGTTGATGTTACCAGCCTTGCGCCCAGGTTCTGCGGAGAGTTCCAGAAGGGTATTGATTATATCGGGGACATTCAGCAGTTTACAGCAGAATTTGACATGCATGTCAGGATTGCCAGGCATTTTGGCTACAAAATCAGTGTTCATTCCGGAAGCGACAAGTTCAGCATTTTCCCGGTAGTCGGCGAAAAGACCGGGGGAGAGTATCACCTGAAGACAGCGGGGACCAACTGGCTGGAGGCGGTCAGAGTGATTTCCGTTATGGACCCCGTATTATACAGAAGAATGCATAAGTTTGCCATTGAAAATCTGAACGCAGCGAAAAAGTATTATCACATCAGCGGCCAGGCCTCCAATGTGCCTGATATTGACAAAATGGAGGATAAGGAGCTGCCGAAGTTCCTTGAAATGGATGATTCCAGGCAGGTACTCCATATTACTTACGGCCTGATGCTTACGGCTAAAAATCCGGATGGTTCTTCCACCTTCAGAGATGATATTTATACTCTGCTGAACCGGTATGAGGATAAATATTATCAAGCACTGCAGAAGCATATCGGCAGGCATTTTGAGACACTGGGGCTTTGAGTTTCCAATACAGTTCCCCATGCATAATTTAGTGGAAGTTATTTTTTAACGATGCCTCTAATATAAATAGTATGAGATAAGATGCATAATACCTATTATGCATTTTTCTTTTACTGCTATATGCGACATAAACAATATTGCTGGAAGCGCGGCGACACAGTGATTTGTTGTGCGGAGGTGTTAGCTTGAACAGAATGAAGCTTTCTATTGCGGGATTTATGATGGTGCTTGTCATGCTGTCTGCTGCGCAGATTTTGGTGGATGCATATTTCGACGGTACATTTGTAAATAAAAGCGCTGTCAAAGATGCAAAAAAAGTGTACAGCATTTTTATCGAAATAGAGGATAAGACACTGTATCTGCTGGAAAACGGGAAATGTGTAAAGGAGTATATTATTGCCTCCGGAAAGTCCGGCTACCCGTCACCGCTGGGATCGTGGAAAATAATCGAGAAGGGCGACTGGGGTGAAGGATTCGGCGGAAGCTGGCTGGGGCTGGACGTACCCTGGGGGACGTACGGGATCCACGGCACCATCTTTGACGATTCCATCGGCTCAGCAGCCAGCAAAGGGTGTATCCGTATGTTCAGCGAGGATGTGGCTGAGCTGTATGCGCTTGTACCCATCGGTACAGAGGTTGTCATTGTAAATGGACAATTTGGTCCTTTTGGAAGGGGCTTTGCGGAAATCAATCCTGGGGATAGGGGCTCCGATGTACTTGCCATTCAGCGGCAGCTCCTGGAGTTGGGTTTCTATAGCGGTGAGCTGGATGGTATATACCAGGACGATCTAAAAAAGGCACTTCATCAATTTCAACGATCCAACGGCCTGACAGCCAAGAACACTATTACAAAGGACGATTGGCTGATGATGGGATTCCGCGAGTTTGAGTAAGTATCCTTCTATGCCCGATTGATGTATAAACCAACAAAGCCACACTTAGTAATTAAATTATTACAATAATGGTAATCTGCAAAGCTCTATTATGCAGTTCTATTTAATCACAGTGATGTCAACGATGGCAACTCGGCGGTTTTTTATATCTCTCACGAACATATTTGAAGTACAAGAACTTTTTAGATAAATGCTCTTCTTATTGACGGTTTTCCATTTTAAACACCAATGTTATGAAAATATCTACACAAAAATTCTTTTATACAGAAAAGAATAAAAATTTATCAAAATTATACAGTATGTAATAACATTATATGTATAATTTGGGATGGTTTGACTTTTATAGAGTCGATATGATAAAGTCATATGCATACAAAAGGAGAATTTACTATGCCAAGTAACAATAGCAAGTATTCACAAGAAACGAGAGAACGAACAGCCAAATATATCTTGGAAAGCGGTAAATCGGCAACGAGTGTGTCAGAAGAAATGGGAATAGACACAAATACAGTATGCCGTAATAGCACCTAACATATTAAAGTACAAAGAGAGCGAAGCTGTGTCAGAAATGAGCCTGTATACACTGACTGACGCCGGGAGAAGATGTGTAAATGATGTTTAGGGGATAAAACCAAAATCAACCAATTCTCATTCAGACTTTGTTTTACGGCGAATAATGCAGGGAGAAATTGCGTGCCTTTTATTCGGTTTAGGTGTAGAAGTTATTCAAAACAGATACATGATGAGTTCTTTTAAAGCACCATTATTTGTTTCGTCACGGGCTGCCAAGGGAATGAAGGCAGACATTGGTTCGGCAAGCCGTGTGCTTGGAATACTTTTTACGACAAAATCGGCTTATGCATTCTATAAGAT
This sequence comes from Bacillota bacterium, assembly GCA_023435925.1. Classification (GTDB taxonomy): domain Bacteria; phylum Bacillota; class Clostridia; order Acetivibrionales; family DTU013; genus JAEZLF01. The sequence continues at coordinate 1,542 of JAEZLF010000127.1, read as the reverse complement.
CAAGACCGACCAAGAAGATTTGTTTTGCAAGATGAGAGATCACTACGCAATACTCAAATTATACCGACTCTGAGTATTGTTGATCAATGTATCTTTATTACAGATGACAGAAATAGCGCAATACAACTTGAGCAACAACTGAACGAAGAAATAAAATATGACCCTGATCAGGAAGGTATCAGGTACCACGGAATACATTTAATTGAGAATAACGAATCTGGCGGACTTATTTTTAAGTTACTGATTTTAAATGACTTTTGGATTGAATCAGTTCTAGAATATGTATTCCGGGGACAAAGAATTGAAAATAGCGAGGTGAGAGAAGCAGACTGTAAGTATATGGATAAGTTTGTATTTATCATGATCACAAATGATTATGTACGCAAATCAAAATTAGACGCATTTTTGCTGTCAAGCCAAAAACTTAGCGATGTAATACTGGTATGCCTGGAGACTCAGAAGGACTATTACTCCAATCAGATGCTATTTCCAGGTGCGACAGTTTTAGCAATCGAAGACAGCTTCATTGAATCACTATATAGCTGATAAGTATACAAGGAGGGAAATATTATGAGGTATAATGAGTATAATGAATATGTTGAAGGTTTGCAGGAAATATGCTTACAGATTGGCACGGAGATAAAATTGTACAAAGAATCCATTTGTAAAATATGAGATAATTGCAGTATAGTATCCGTGGATAATTTGACGGAGTTATTTGGGATATATGATAATTTAACTAATACCGTGGATAAAGAATATTTCAATACACGGAACATTCAGTTTGGCATAGAATGTGATATGGAAAGTGCAGATATAAACCACTCGTGTAAACTGGATAATGTAAAAATTAACTTAATAAGTTCAGATACAATACAGATTAATATTAAAGACTTTCTATTTGATCCAGTTAATTACTATAAATATAGTATAAGAGATCAGGTCAAGAACGCAATTGATAGGTTTAGGGACAGTGGATTAGTGATACCGGATCATGAAAAAGTTATTATTTACTTTGTCATCCATTCACCTGTAATAAAGAAAAATCCCTGGGAGTCTGATACTAGTAGCTATATCCAGTTGATTGAGGATTTACTAAATATTGGAGTATTTACAGCCAAATATAATAGAGGTAAACTATCTCAAGAAGGGGCATGGTGGAATAACCTACAGGATAAGCCTCGATGAGACCGGTACGGAGGTAACCATCTCAACAAGCATCACATACGACTGGGAAGGCAAGCCTCTTACCGTTACAGATGCGGATGGGAATACAACAGAATATGAATACAGTCAAATGGGTCTCCTTGTCCGAACTACTGATGCACTAAGCGGTACAGCTATTGCTATCTATGATAATGCCGGAAGAAAGATCGCCGAAGTTTCACCGGTGAACTATGACAGTTCAAAGAGCCTTTCAGAAATGAATCGGACGGTATATGTCTATGACTTGATGGGCAGGGTGAAGGTCAAAAAGAATATCTATTATGATAATGTGTCCGATAAGTGGGTAACAATCATCGCCAAAGCATACCGTTACGA
>JAEZLF010000126.1 GCA_023435925.1 Bacillota bacterium | reverse complement strand
TCTATTATGATAATGTGTCCGATAAGTGGGTAACAATCATCGCCAAAGCATACCGTTACGACAACTCCGGCAATGTGGTAAAAGAACTGGATGCGCTGGGGTATGACAGTGGAACCGGTACATCCATTGACGAAAGGATTAACACAGGTTACGGGACAGCATATACATATAATCTTGCAGGCATACGTTCAACCGTTACCGATCCCGTATCCCAGGAAAGGGCTCTGTCCTTTACGACAAAATATGAGTACGATGGGCTTGGAAGAAAGGTATCTGAAACCAATGCAAAAGGCGTAATCACGACTTACACTTATGACAATGCAGGAAATCTGCTTTCAACAGAGGTACAAAAGGCAGCAGACGCGGAGACACTGGTTATCCAGACAAATACCTATGACTTTGCCGGAAGAATGTTACTGCAAACGGACGGCAACGGGAATACGACCACATACGAGTACAACGCGTTCGGACAGGTAAGAAAAACAGTCACACCTGGTGACTCATCCATGCCCTCCAATACGACAACATACCAGTATGATGTAATGGGCAGGCTCAAAAAACAGTCCGACAGTATGGGACTCTATGACCTGTACAGCTATGACAACCAGGGAAGGCAGTTGTCCCATACGCAGCAGAATGCATCGGGAACGGAGCAGATTGTATCTTCAGCGAGATATGATAAAAACGGGAATGTCCGCTTTATAATCGACGGGAATAATAATACAACCGAGAATACCTATGACAAGCTGAACAGGCTAAAAACAACTTCCACAATGGTAAGCGGAAAAAACAAGGTGATTACCTACGGATATGATGCGGATGGTAATCAAACCTCCGTGACAGACTGGCTAGGAAATGTATCAACCAATGTGTATGACCCATTGGGAAGGCTCGTTGAAAAACATGATCCCTATACCTTAATTCAGAAACTGGAATACAATCCTAACGGTGTCCAGACCAAGTCCTATGATGCTTTAGGTAATGTAACTCAGTATCTTTATGATAAAAATATCAGGCTGATTGCGACGGTAGATCCTGAAGGACATACGACAAGTCAGTCCTACGATGATGTGGGTAATATTCGTACCAAGACGGATGGGCGGAATATATCCACCACCTACAATTATGATGAATTCAACCGGCTGCAGTCCGTAGTCAACGCCAAACTGGAGACGACCAGTTATACCTATGATTTGAACGGCAATATGCTGACTCAAACCGACGGTAAGGGCAATACCACCACTTACGAATATAACGCTGCTGATAAGCTGGTAAAGAAAATCGACCAGGGCGGCAAGGCAGGAAGTGCATACATCAACGCGAAGACAGAACGCTACACCTATTACGCAGATGGCAGCTTACAGAGCAAAACCGACCGGAACGGTGTGAAAACCAGCTACGGCTATGACGTCTTTGGCAGAGTGCTTACACAGACGGCGGGAGCGATCTCGATCAGCTATACCTATGACGATAACGGGAACCAGCTGACCATACACGACAGTACCGGAACGACCACTCGTGAATATGATGAGCTGAACAGGGTAACCTCAAAAACAGTACCTGTAATCGGCAAAACGATATATACCTATGACGGTGTTGAAGCTAACGGGAAGTATTCGGAAACCACAACAGACCCGAAAGGGAATATGGTCAAAAGAGTGTACGATAAGGCCGGAAGGCTTTCGATCGTGGTTGCAGGCGAAGACAGTACCACCTACACCTATTATGCCAACGGAAGCCGGAAGTCCGTAGAATATCCAAGCGGGGCCAAAGAGGAATACACCTACTATGCGGATGGGCTTATCAAAACTCTTACGAACAAAAAGGCTGACGGAACGGTAATTGACAGCTATAGCTATACGTATGATGCAGCTCATAACCAGACAACCAAAGTCGATTCCAAAGGTACTACCTCGTATACCTATGACAGCTTGGGAAGATTGGAAAGCATAACTGAGCCAAACGGAAGAGTATCCAGCTATACCTTTGATAAGGCAGGTAACAGGCTGACGGAAACCACCACCGCAGGTACTTCGGCTGCAATTACGACATACGCCTATAACGAGCAGAACAGGCTTACGAATACAGTGAAAAACGACGGCAGCACGACGGTAACCGTAAATTATACCTACGAAAACAACGGAAACATGATCAGTAAAGCGACGGAAACCAAGAAACCAGTTGACCTGACAGCTACCGGAACCTTCAGCCTGCATAAAGCGGGAACCTCAACAGAAGGCGCTATTGCGCTGTATCAGTATGATGGATGGAATCAGCTGGTTGCAGTAACTGCGAGTGACAAAACCGAGAAATATCAGTATAATGGAGAAGGGTACAGGGTTGTTAAAAATGATAATGGGCAGATTACCAATTACCTATATGAGTATGACAAAGTAATACTGGAAACGAACAGTGCAGGTACCCAAACGGCATGCAATGTATATGGTATCAACCTGATATCCAGAAACGCGGGAAGCAACAATCTGTACTATATGTACAATGGCCACGCTGACGTGACCGCGCTCATTGACAACACCGGGGTAGTCCAAGCTTCTTACTACTACGATGCCTTCGGTAATATATTGGATCAGACGGGCAGCGTGAGTAACAACATCACTTATGCTGGGTATCAGTATGATAGCAAGACGGGGCTGTATTACCTGAATGCGAGGTATTATGACAGCAAGATTGCGAGGTTCTTGAGCGAGGATATGTATACTGGTGATCCGAATGATCCGTTGAGTTTGAATCTGTATACTTATTGTGTGAACAACCCCATTCGTTATTGGGATCCAACTGGGCATTATGTCTCAGATTGGGACAGATCACATTTGGATCCTGATGAAATAGAGCAATTGGATAAAATATCGAATGCTTGGGCTGCTGCAAATGCTGCCGGAAATAAAACGGGATCAAACAGTACTACTTATTGGCATGATGAAGCAGAAAAAATCAGGGATAAATACAGGGAAAACAATGAAAAAGGAACAGGTGACGGTCATACTGTTAAGATTGTACCAATTCCGGGTGTTCCCACCAGCTTAAATGCGACTACAACACAGTCAGCCCCTCTGGATGGTCAGAATAGCAGGAAAGATAGCGAAAAAGTTAATCCATCACAAGTGAAGGGTAATGATGATTCTTCTTTAATAAAAAATAATCCAAAAAAAAAGGTAGAAACTGACTCTAAATTGATTATGGGAGGTACAACAATAACTGCACCATTCCCATGGGAAATAACTGCACCGACTCTTGGCATATCATCCAAAGTATTAATACCGGCGCTTATACCATTTGTGATATTTTGGGAAAATCCAATTATATGTGATGATGGAACTGAGGCAAGTGATACTATAGAAGAAGCTAAAAAAACTCCTCCCCCGTCAAAATTAAAGGATGGAAATAAGGTAAAAACACCGGACACACATCCAGATGAGTTTAAAAAGAATAAAGATGGATCATATACTCATAAAGACTCAGGATGGCAATTTAAAAAAGATAAAAGTGGGCATCGTGGTGATCATTATGATGCAAAACCAAAGGATGGTCAATATGGTGATTATCAAAATGTATCAAAAGACGGTAAGGTACTATAAAAGGCGGTGTTAATATGGAGATTATATCTGATGAAAAATTGAATCAATTACTTGTTAATTGGGGATTAAGTTCTGAAAAGATTACTAGTATAGCCTATATTGGTATATGCCATAGTTCAAAGTGGGATGGGGGTTTTGATATTGAAAAATGCAATAATGAAGAAAAAGCTCACTTCTATTCCGATCTTAATGAAATGGTAATATTTCTAAAGAATTTTATATTTGAAATGAAAGTTACAAAAGCTATTATAGGAAGATTCCATAGAAGCAAATGGTTTGAGCAATGGAGCGACTTGGATAAGATAGACATTTATAAAAAACTTAAGGGTACTTTGTCACAATATAAATTAAAAAGTAATTCAAAAAACGGACTGGAAATAGATGTTATAAAGCAACAAGACCTCATTGATTTAGTCGTTGAGAGTGGATTTAGGTACATAAGTTGCATAAGCATATACTTCCCGGAAGTTGGTATATTGGTTGAACCAACTCATAATTTTGAACTTTTGTTTTTTACAAAAGAGATTGATTCCTGCAAGAAGCTCTTATATGAAGAATTAGTTAAGTACAAGAACTTAAGTCTTTATGAAGAGGTAATGTGGGGATCAAATTAAGTAATAGGGGTAGGGGGCAGGCATATTGGATGCAGTCTATATGGTCACCAATACCTGGTTTTGTTGATATTACGGACAGATATGATCATGGTGATGTATTTTATAATTTAAATGGTTACAGGAGGGAAAGCATTCAAGACGGTATACCTATAGTGCCTATAAACCCTGGTTGGAGTATACCTATTCCAATACCTGCACCTGCACCAATGCCAATTCCTGCGTTTCCATAAAGAGTATGGTGTTTTTAGGAGGGTATAGAATGACTGAATGTGTTAAAGCAAAAATTTATTGGATTCCAGAAGAAGAAGGTGGGCGAAAAAATATACCCAATAATTACAACTATTCTACAGTTGCTAACTTTGAGGATATTAAAGATAACTTTACAAAGGAGGCTTGGAGTGTTGTGATTGATTTACAAAACGCTCAAAAAGAGTCTCAATGGGTGGTTGCGGATTTTAAATTTTTAGTTGAATCTGCTCCGCATGCTTTGCTTTATTCAGGTAGTAAATTTAAATTATATGAAGGAGCAAGAATAGTCGCCATAGGAGAGGTTTTATAATAGTATATGGAATACTTAATAATTGACACAAGGGTATGGAGCAATCCAGCCCTTGTGTTTTTCTCCTCCGCTACCTTCCTCCGTAACTTCATCCCGTGCTCCCATGTGCAGTCGCCTCCGCAGTGCCCATCGCATCCGTGCCTCTTCGTTCCTATTGCGGCACGTCGCTCCGGTGAGTGGCCTCTGTAAACGGGCAGGCGCAGGGGCTTCAATTCCAGTATGCAACCCAACAAAAATGGAAGGATGCAGCTTGTTGGGTTTCTATGCGCGGGAGTGATTGCATAACTTTAATAATATGTATTACTAGATTTCTGGTTTTTCATTTAAACAAAATAAAAAATATGAAAGCAATATGCTTTCAAGAGTCCATATACAGCGGCAAAGGTATACTGTAATAATCGCTTTTAAAGTTATGTAAGCCTATGCCTTTTTCATATATACAATTACCTAAAATCTTTACATTCGTATATAGTACAGTTGCGTTTTGTCTTTTTCTTATTGCAGCGAACTTAATATTTGTGGCGATAAGTGGAAAGCCTTTAAGCACTTTTAGAGATATTGTTGGTGGATTAGTTTTAATAATTTTTGCGTTTTTTGTAATAATGTATGGAAGGAAAAGATGATGTCGATAGTTGTTTCATACAGGGGGCTTGGTTCATCAATCCGGTCTCTTTTTCTTTCCCCCGTTGCCTTCATCTGCAGTACCCGTCTCATCTGTGCCCCTGCGCCGGTAGCAGCAAGTGAGCAAGCCAGGAGTATTCCTGTGGTTGTGGAAATTCGTCACCTGCAGCCATTATATTGAGAATCCTCCCGTAAAAATCTTTGTGGGGTGTGCCCGCGCTGCATGCGAACCGCCGCAAGACATCGCCAGCCTGCAACCGTGGGAGCCTAGTGCTGCGGCTGGGCCCGGTTTGTCGATTCGCCATTGCGGCGCAGAGGATGCTTGAATGTCCTGATACCATATGTTCCTGCCCAGCATCCGACAGCTGGCATGATCGTTGCAAACCGGATTAATGCCGCCGTCCCACGCCCTTTGGTTCCTTTTGCCTGCCGAACAAGTAACCGGCCATTTCATGTGTCGTTACGGTTCTATCTGCTGGCTTTTACAGTTTCATAAGCAGCGCTGCTTTTACCAATCAAATAGCTTGCGCGCTTTAGCCAGAAAACCCCAAAAATTTCCCCATATTTTCGATTTAAAACGTTAAGAATCGTATGAAAAAAATTTAATGTTTGGAATATTTTTTAAAATTATTATATAATATGGTCGAAAAGCAAACACTGCTCTATTATTTTTGTTGAGGGAGGTACAGAATGAAATCTGGTGATATTATTGAATTCAACCATAAAAAGCAATTCAGGTATGTAAAATCTCTTGGCGAAGGAGGAACAGGTGATACTCATCTGTTCCTAGATGATACAACAAATATATATTTTGCAATAAAGAAATATTCACCTAAACAAAAAGAATATACTGATGATTTATATAATCGTTTTGTTGAAGAAATAAAAATTCTTTTTAACCTTTCTCATCCGAACATTGTTCGAATATATAATTACTATTTATATCCAGAACTAAAACTTGGCTACTTACAGATGGAATATATTGATGGAGTAAGTATAGATGACTATACTCCCGCAATTTGGGATAAAGATTGGGAGACCATTTTTGAAGAAGCAGTATCTGCATTTAAGCATTTAGAAAAGAATCATATATTACACAGAGATATTAGGCCGGCTAACATATTAATTGATAAGAATGAGAACGTCAAAATTATCGATTTCGGGTTTGGGAAAATATTAAAAGGCAAGGAAGATAATGGAAAGAGCATATTTCTTAACTGGCCAGTTACAGAGATTCCGGATGAAGTTGCTCTGAATGGTATATATTCTCATCAATCAGAAATATATTTTTTGGGGAAACTGTTCCAACATCTGATAAAACAAGATGGATACAATTTTCGTTATAATCATATTTTAGAGAAAATGATAGAATTGTCTCCCGACGATAGATATTCATCATTTGAAGAGGTTGAAAAAGATATTTCTCAAGGTGTTTTGGGTGAACTCGAATTTAGCGATAGCCAAAAAAAAGCATATCAGAATTTCGCCAATGCACTTACCAGCCATATAACAAATTATGATGATAAATACTTTCCTGTTGAAGACATTCAACAAACAATGGCACAAATAGCAGACCTTATAAGAAAGAGTGCTCTAGAGAACTACATCCAGGATAACAGTTTACTTATAGGTGCCTTTATCAGAGGTGGGTATCGATATAATGCAAAAAAAGATATAGAAGTTGTCTGCGTTAGGGATTTTTACAAACTGGTGAAACAACTGGACGAACGAAAACAAAAAATAGTTCTAGATAATATTTATCTACGACTTTCAAATATAAAAGTAGTTAATAAGAATGAAGATGATGAACTCCCGTTTTGAGGTATTCAAATAACTAAAAAAGGTTTTCTAATTAATGGAGTTCACCTGGTGGCAGGCGCGGGAACCGCCCATAAAGGCTAGCATCCTGACAGGCTGGAAATGATGTAGCCTTCCGGGCGTATTCTCTGCGCCGGTAGTGACAAAGCAGCGAGCCGGAAGCTTTGAAAACACAGCAATAGCTTTTCTTTGATATTAGTGTTTGCTTCTTCAAGCATTACATACAACTGGGAAGACAAGCCGTTAACCACTACCGATGCAAATGGGAATACAACGGAATATGGATACAGTCAAATGGGCCTCCTTGTCCGGACTACCGATGCACTAAGCGGCACAGCAATTGCCATCTATGATATTGCCGGAAGGAAGGTCGCTGAAGTGTCACCGGCGAACTATGACGGTTCAAAGGGCATTTCAGAAATGAATCGGACGGTATATGTCTATGACTTGATGGGCAGGGTGAAGGTCAAAAAGAATATCTATTATGATAATGTGTCCGATAAGTGGGTAACAATCATCGCCAAAGCATACCGTTACGA
>JAEZLF010000101.1 GCA_023435925.1 Bacillota bacterium | reverse complement strand
GGAATCCACAGGGTCAAATTGAATACAACCTGCTTGACGTATGAAATCAAGTGCACCCTGTTTTCCGATAAATTTATATTCGCCCAGCAACCCGTGCTTAAGGAGCATAAATTGCCTTGCCTGTCGGCTAGATAAAGTAATCATAGATTTTCTCCAAGGAGTATTTTAAAATATATCTCCAGTAACTCCCGGCGCCCTCACGCTGACTGCTATGTTGCGCGAAGTTGTCGCCCGTTTTGCTTATAGACGCTAATACAATATGATCTATCACACTTTAATACTGTTTATTTTCTTTTTCGAGATGTACAAAAGTCAAATTGTCATTAACAAATTTTTCTCCAACTATTTTATAGCCTAATTTTCCATATAAATACAAATTTCCAGAACTTTTCTTCCCGGTAAATAACGAGTACTTTTTACAATCAGAAAAACATTCTTCAATTTCCTTCATTAAGCATTTCCCAAACCCTTTATTCTGTTGGGCTGGATGAACAATTAATTTACCAATATAACAAACACCGTCATTTTCGTACGCCCTGACTGAACCTATTATTTTTCCATCCACAACCATTTTCAAGATACTCTGATTTTCATAATCGTGTCTAATTCCTTCCAAAGTTTGAGTCAATGGTGGAATTCCAAAATCATTATATATTTCTGCCTCACTTTTATATGCTAGCTTTTGCAGTGCCAATATTTCTTCCAAATCCCCATAAAGAGCTTTATCAATCATGTTTTATTCACCTCTTCAATGTGTCGCCTATCCATGTCTACACGACCGTAGTCAGTAATTACAGCTAACACTTTGGTGTGATTCCTGCTGCCGACAGACCTATGCAGCCAGTGTAGCACAGATGTTGCACCTTAATTTTATCTCATCTTAAGCCTCAACCTCAAATAGTAGGTCTTCAATGATCTCCGCTGAATCTCTAACACATTTCAGACATACGGTAGAAAATAACCCTCTTTCCTTTGCAGTTGGCAAATCACACCCCAAGATTTCATAACAATTTATCGATTTGTTTCTTTCAATAAACTCTCTACAGAAGTTTTCAATCGTACGATACGTTTTCTCATGAGATATACTATCATCTGCCAGGACTTTTCCATATCTTAATCCTATCAACATTACTGCTCCGGATACTGCCCCGCATACTTCCTGCTTTCTTGCAATACCACCACCAAAGCCATTTGCTATCTTCAACGCCATCTCTTCTTCAAGTCCCAGCGTTTCAGAGAATGCGGCAAAAACAGCTTGAGAACACATATATCCTTTCCTAAACATTTCTTCAGCACACACTACTCTCTCACTCATTTTTTCCCTCCTCAAAACATAATATTATGGTCTGCAAGGTTGTTGTGATCAGTACAGCCAGCTTCTTAACCGGTACATTTTTATGCAAAATCGCTATTCTCGTCACATGACTTTATGCTTTTCACTCTATCTCCAAGTGTGCATAATCATTAAAGCTATGAAGGAAAAACTCTCTATTCTTTTTATTATACTTTATCATGCTTATACTACAATTTTCAGGGGGATTTCCTAAATAAAACCTGCGATTTTGATCAATATTCAGAAGTCCGCAAATCAGTGATCTTATAACTCCACCATGTGTCACTACTGCTACGCTTTCGTAGTTTGTATCTGCTATTTCAAAAATCACATCTTTTGCCCTCTGCCAAACATCATCCCCACATTCTCCATTCGGCGGATATCGGAGATCCGATTTATGCTTTTTAAACTCTTCTATAAATGAAGGATAATTTTCTTCCAAATAACTCCATCCGTGTATATCACAATCTCCCATATGAATTTCTCGTAATTCAGGTTTCGTAATTATCTCTACGCCTAAATACTTATTTATCCCCTCTGCCGTTTGAATTGCTCTTATCATGTTACTGGAATAGATTTTTTCAATGTTGTATTTTGATAATCTCTTCCCGAGTAAATCTGCTTGTTTATGCCCTACTTCAGTCAATTCAAGGCTTTCATGGTTTTTATCATTCTCCATTTTTTGTCCATGCCTTATTAAGAAGATATTCATACTTTCTTTCCCCCCAAAGTAGTACTACTCAATAAAATGACATATATCAAAAATAATCTCTCCCCCTTCTTTTACCATATTATACAGGAATGATTTGTAATAGTAAACTGTATCGCGTATTATAACAAACACCTATTCATATGGTACATAACGCTTAAATTCCAGCACACTGTTCTGGGTCTGCACATATTGATCAAGCATGGCTAAGGAATCCGTCAGCACCTCATACACCAGGTATTTAGGGTTCACCCTTTGGATTACTCTATTAATGGAAGGGCTGGTAAAGGGAATATGGCGGTCGATTTTTGAAATATGTCGGCACAGCTCACCATATTGGGTAAAATCGGTCATCCTGTCGCATTTTCGGCCAAGGTTCGAGCTCCGCATGCTTTTCACATATTCTCCGGAGAGGGAGCTGTTTAGATGGATACCTTTGATATAAGAAGCCGTATCTCCCAGCTGTTCCAGCACCTCAAGGATATACTCCACTGCCTGGTCCTCATCCTGCAGATCGATATTGGTATTCATTAAATGACCGATATCCAGCATGAACCCCTTATGGGGATACTCTGTCTCCTCTATCAGCTTTTGAGCGATATCCCTGTCCAGCATGGTAAGCCCCGGCCACCAAAGATTTTCGAAAAGCAGCTCCACATTAGAGTCCAAGCCGCGGCAGACTTCGTTGATTAACTGGATCGCCGCTTCCACCACCTCTTCGTCGCTGTCTGTAAACTGATAATTGTAGGAATGCTCCGGTCTTATATTACCTACATGGAAAACAACGTATTCCGCACCCATTTCAACAGCCGTTTCCATCTGGCTGTGATACTGCTCCACCAGAATTTCCGGAGAGTTACCGCCATAGAATTGCTTCATGATTTCATCGTTGCCATACTGCTTCTCGAGCGCCGGCAAATCCTTCTTCCAAAAATCCAGCCATGACGGCCAAAAAGGTAAGTGCAGGCCTGTGATCAGACTGGAAGGTATCACAGAAGCATCCCATTTGTCATATAGTATCAGCTCAATCCCGTTTAGTTCATGCTTTTGAAGAAATGTTTCCAGTTCATGATAATTATAATGGAATCTATCAAGATCCGATGAGTAGTTTGAAAGGTTAACCAAATTCCGCATATCGTACCCCGTTTATAATTTCTCTGAAAAAAATATTTCATTTTACATTCAAGAACCCCTCAACATATCATCAAGAAGTTGTTGATTAAATTTCTCTTAACTTTATCATATCAATATTCTTTTGTCATACTGAAATTTTCAATGTCCGAGAATCTTGCACCGCAAAATACAAATAGCAAGGATTGACTTGTAAATTAACAAAATGTACTATTGAATTATAAGGCACTCAATGATGCCATGCAGGTCGTATGTATGGCTCTAAACTTGAACCTTCAATAACATATTACGGAAAGGGAATGTCTTTTATTATGGTTAAGCTGACAAAACGAGTTTGGGCCTCCTTTCTTCTTCTTGGCTTGGTTGGGCAACTTGCATGGACAATTGAAAATATGTACTTCAATGTATTCCTTTACAATACAATCTCCACCGACCCCAATAACATTGCTATTATGGTCGCTGCCAGTGCAATCGTTGCTACTCTGACCACTCTGCTCATGGGAGCTTTGTCAGACAAGCTGGGCAGACGCAAGCTATTTATTAGCACCGGTTATATGCTGTGGGGTTTATCTACAATGGCCTTTGGGTTTATCAGCGTAGAGAGCATAGCAGCGTGGTTTCCTGCTGTAAATGCAGTCGCAACAGCCGCCACAATATTGATTGTTATGGATTGTGTCATGACCTTCTTTGGCTCAACTGCCAATGATGCCGCTTTTAATGCTTACATTACCGATGTAACCGGTAAAGATAACCGCGGAAAAGTAGAATCGGTGCTGGCAGTATTTCCACTGATTTCCATGCTGATTATTTTCGGCGCATTTGACCCAATGACACAACAGGGGCGCTGGAAAGAATTCTTCACTATTTTTGGCATAATGGTGTTAGCAACAGGGATCATTTCATTCGTTTTGCTGAAGGATAAAAAAATTGAAAAAAAGAACGTTCCATATTTCAAAAATTTGATTTATGGCTTTAGACCTTCTGTAATACGAGAGAACCCTCTTTTATACCTGGCTTTATGTGCATTTTGTTTGTTTTCGGTTGCAGTCCAGATTTTCTTCCCGTACCTCATTATATACTTACAGAATTATTAAAAATAGATGCCTACGCAATAGTCCTTGGCGTAGTACTGATAATTGCTTCCTTCGTCAGTGTTATCGGGGGCAATTTCATTGATAGAGTCGGTAAAACAAAATTTGTATTACCTGCGGCTGCAGTAATGCTGGCGGGACTGATCGGCATGTTCTTTTCCCGTTCAATGGTTGAAGTGATTGTTACCGGCACTGTAATGATGTCGGGATACATGCTCGTTACAGCATGTCTTTCAGCCACTGTCCGGGATTACACCCCGGTAGATAAGGCCGGGCATTTTCAAGGCATACGGATGATTTTTGCTGTTTTACTGCCTATGATAATCGGTCCGTTTATCGGAGCCGCTGTTATCAAAAAAAGCAGCATTACCTATATCGATCTGGGTATAGTGAAAAATGTGCCTACACCATCAATATTCCTTGCGGCAGCATTGGTATTACTGCTTGTTGCAGTCCCAATTTTCATACTGAAACGGAGGCAAAGCCATGAAAACTATTTGGGGAGAGAAGCTTGATATTTCCAGCATTCTGACAGAGTATCCACGTCCTCAGATGGTGCGGGAAAGTTATATAAATTTAAACGGTATTTGGAGCTATGCAATTACAGAAAGCGAAAATCCACCCGACAGCTTTGACGGAGAAATCATGGTTCCATTCTCACCGGAATGCGAGCTGAGCGGTGTAATGCGAAAGCTCTCTCCTGAACAAACACTGTGGTATCAGCGCAAGCTGCAGCTACCGCCGAACTTTAATGTTGGCAGAGTTCTTTTGCATTTTGGTGCTGTAGATCAGATCGCAACCGTTTATGTAAACGAAACAGAAGCTTGTAAGCATATCGGGGGCTATACCCCCTTCAGTGTTGATATTACTCCATATTTACGTGAAGAAAATCTGATTCTTGTTAAGGTGCGCGATTTCAGTGACACAAGCTATCACTCCCGCGGAAAACAAAAAAGCAAGCGCGGAGGTATCTGGTACACAGCGCAAAGCGGCATCTGGCAAACAGTATGGCTCGAGAGTGTACCAAAGGAATACATTAGCGCATTACGTATAACACCACTGTTTGATGAAAAAGCGCTGGAAATCACTGTTTTATCCGAGAATTCACATTCCTGCTGCGCAACTGCAGGCGATAAACGGATTACCTTTACGTCAAACAAACCGGCAAAGCTAAAAATGCAATCGTTCATTCCGTGGACGCCTGAAAATCCTCATCTCTATGATTTGAAAGTTACGATGGGAGAGGACTGTGTTAATAGTTATTTTGGCATGCGAAAATTCTCGGTGGAACCGGATGACGACGGAGTAAAACGTCTATTTTTAAACAACAAGCCATATTTCCACAACGGTTTGCTGGATCAGGGCTATTACAGCGACGGAATGTACACTGCGCCCAGCGACGATGCTATGATCTTCGATATACAGACTGCAAAGGATATGGGCTTTAACATGCTTCGCAAGCATATAAAAATAGAGCCTCTGCGCTGGTATTATCATTGTGACAGGATCGGTATGCTGGTGTGGCAGGACATGATAAATGGCGGAGGTGATTATCGGCTTGGTACAGTTTCCTCTCCCCTTGTGACCGGAATTCATTTTAAGGATAATCATTATAAGTGGTTTGCCCGTGAGGAAGCAGATGGACGCGCACAATACTATAAGGAGCTTGACGAGATGATTTGCCATTTGTACAACTGTGTGTCCATTGCCATGTGGGTACCGTTCAATGAGGGATGGGGTCAGTTTGATGCAAAAGAGGCTGTCAGGAGGATTAAAGAGCTTGACACCACCCGTACGATTGATCATGCCAGCGGATGGCACGACCAATACATCGGAGATTTTAAGAGTCTTCACGTTTATTTTAAGAAATATCGCTTTAGGCGTGATAAATTAGGACGCGCAGTAATACTATCCGAATTTGGCGGCTACAACTTTCGTGTAAAGGGGCATAGCTTTAACGAAGAGGATTTCGGATATAAAAAATTTGAGTCGGCAGAAGAAATACTGACAGCTTACAAGGACTTATACGAAAAAGAAATTTTCCCTGCAATGAAGCAAGGACTGTGTGCAGCCGTATACACTCAGCTTACCGATGTGGAGGATGAACTGAACGGGCTGATTACCTATGACCGTAAAGTCCTGAAGCTGCCTGTGGATAAGGTTAGGCAAATCAATGCTTGCTTCATGAATTTGCCGTGAACGATTTGAACAACGTCGGCTGGTCGATGACTTCGTCATTTGCTCGCCGACGCTGTTCAAACGCCACGTTTAGGCGTGGCGCGCGAAGTGTAGCGTAGGGCAAATTCATTTTGCCCGTAGCGAGGGGGTTTGGGGGCTTGCCCCCATTGAAAATTAAAGATTATGCTCTTTCAGTTCTTATCCTGCTTCCGTAACGCACTGACCACAGATGTTACAAATAATACAGCAATAATGATTTCCGGTATTCCGTTTGCTACGCCTATACCGAATATGGTTTTACCGGCCAGACCTGAATTAAGTCCCAATGCTTTTTCAAATTCTTGTGCATACAGTAAATACATCATTGTCAAAACCAGTCCTGTATTGGTCAATGTTCCTATAATTGTAGCGACTACCACATCCAATGCTTTGCCCATGGATTTCCAATTTGTAAGGTACGCCATTACCCCGGTTAAAATAATCAGAGCTATATTCATAACTATCAACCAGACGCTTTGAGAGCTTCTAATATTGCTGTAAATACCATAGACCAGATAACCTGTTACTAATGCCCAGATAACATTTAACAGCACCAGAGTTTTTTTAGATCCAAGATTTTTTAACGCTTTGAATACGTAATACGATGTTATGCCTATAAGGATTCTCGGCAATACTGAAACCAATGGATTCAGGAAAGCAAATGATATTGGTGTGGGGCTTGTGATTGCCGAATAAATGCTGAAAAGTCCAAATATAAGACCAACAAACGCGCCTACTACAGGGCCTTCCATAATAGCACCAATGATGACAGGGATGTGCAGAATGGTTGCCTTTGTCGGTCCAACAGGTATGAGCCCTATAGGAGTCATTCCCAGTATTGCGGTTAATGCTCCCAATATTCCGACAATCGCCATTTTTCTGACATTGAATTTCTCGCTGTTTAACATTTTACTACCTCCGCTCTAGTTCCATATTTTCGGATACCAGTCGATAAACAATACATTTTGTTTTAACCATATCCAGTCCAACTCTGTAAAGATGTTGGCTATCCTTTTATTATAGAAAAGAACAGTCGAAAAGGCAAGAGACAATATCCCCATTGGCGTAATTTATGCACTTTATGCAATTGTATTCATTATTCCCTAACCGGACGCTTACTTTCATTTAAATAGATCACTGCTGCAAGCACCAATAACAGTATATCAAAAATAAATGTAATCATATTCGCGCCGATAGGAAGGATACCACTATTGGCTATTACACCGCAGATAATGACAAACACCATCCCGCCCAGCAACCCAACCATACTCATCATACTCTGTTTTATTAGCTGTACCTCCTCCTGCCAGTCATAATACGCCATCCTGTTTCCGATAAAAATGCCTGCAACCGCAGTAAACACTGAAAAGACAAGCGGAGTCAATATCATCAGCACCGTCCCGATAATGTCAGTTTTTAAGGAAATGCTGAACAATACCGAGCACACGATGGAAGTTGGGACTGTAAAGGTCAGATTTGTCAGTAAATAGCTGTCGTACAATACTTTCGGTGAAATCGGCAAGGATTTAATCAGCCAGATATTCTTTCCCTCCAGCGCAAGCGAAACAGCGGATGTATTTGTCATGCATACCATGGCTGCAAGTACATAACAGGCTGCACTTTTAATAATGTTCATAGAATCAGACATATCAAGGCTCTGCAACACTTTCTCCGGTCCGGCAATCATCATGCCAACAGCCAGCAGCACTGCAAGTACGCAGCCAATCAGCAGATTCGTAGCACAAATAGTAGATTTTAAAATGCGCATAATCGTTTTCTTGTAAAGTGCTGAAAGCATGCTGCCTTGATACAATGTCTCCAACTTGTAATCCGCCCTGCTTATCCGGGAGGTCAACGCCGTGTTGATCTGCCTGTATTTTATGGATAACAACAGAACAAAAAGTACATACCAGCCGATAGAAATCCCTGCAAAAAGCAAAAATAAACCTATATTGCCATTCACTACTGCCTCCGTAAAAAGCTTTGCCGGAGGATATACCTTGTTCATAGTGTCGGAAATGACAGGCACCATGGCTGAAAAGGCCTGTATATCTATGTTTCCGGTTTTAGAATCAAGCATACTGCCAAAACCGTTATCCGATGATGTAGCAATCATTGGAAGTACCATAATTAATATCACAAAAATAATACTAAGAATCGTAGCTGCTGCGCTTGCATATCTGAACTTGGATGAAATCGCTGTAATAGCTGCTCCAATTATGGCTGCAATTGTGGTCGGAATCAGGCAAGCCAAAAAGATGCCCGTAAACCACATTGCATAAAATCCCAGCGCAGGCTTTATGAACCATGCATAGACAATCCCCATCGGCAGCATAACAAGAAGCGCGATAAATGTATTCCAAATATACATATTTATAAACCGGCTGTTAATAATGGTCCTTATGGGCACCGGCAGGGACATAACCATATCATAATCTTTAAAGCCAAAGAGCTCTCCGTTTGCCTTAAACATCGTAAAAAACAAGGTAAACAGACTGCTTATGACCAAAGCTATACCAGGAATAAGCTCTGTCAGTCCAAGATATGCATAGCCGTAGGCCATTGCACCGCTGTAACCGGCAAGCACGATTAAGCAGATAATAATCGCTGCAGTTGTTGCTATCTTACTGTTCCTTTTATGTGTATCCTTTTCATAGCGGAAAACATTAATGCCAAGCTGCGCTATCAAGCGGTTTTTCACCAGCAGCCAGCTCAAGTTCTTGCGTTCTGTTTTTATATCACTGTTCATGGTTCACAACCTCCATGAAAATTTCCTCCAGGGATCCTCCCTCTTTCTCCTTCAGCATATCCTCCATCGTCCCTGCAAATGCGAGCTTCCCATGGTGAATCATAGCCACTTTGTTGCAAAGCTTTTCTGCGATATCCAGCACGTGAGTTGAGAAGAAAATGGCGCTTCCGGATGCACAAAGCTCACGCATAATCCCCTTTAATGTAACAGCTGCTTTAGGATCCAGACCGACAAAAGGCTCATCCAGTACAAGCAGCTTAGGATCATGGATCACAGCAGATATAATGGCAAGCTTCTGCTTCATACCATGTGAATAGGAGGAAATCAAGTCGCCAAGATTACCGGTAATTTCAAAGGCATCTGCATATTTTTTTATTTTTTCTTCTCTGATGGCAGCCGGAATTCCAAAAATATCAGCAATAAAGTTCAGATACTGGATGCCTGTCATATGTTCATATAAATCAGGATTATCCGGTATATACGCAGTAACCTTCTTACATACAAGCGGTTCCTTTTTCACAGAATGACCATCAATCCGTATTTCTCCCTCCTCATAGTCAAGAACACCTACCACAGACCTGATTGTTGTGCTCTTCCCTGCTCCATTATGGCCAATAAAACCAAAAATGTCTCCTGCCTCTACTATAAGACTTATATTATCTACGGCTTTTTTACCTCCCTTATAGGTCTTGCTAAAATCCTTAATTGTTAACATTTCGTACACCCTTCCTCTCTGTGCAAATGCTTCCTTAAACGTCTCTTTAACTTCTTGTATTCTTCATGCTCAAACAAGATGGAGAATACAGGATTTTCGAACATCGTAAGAATATCAGTAATAATCAGCTTCTCATTCCTGACCGGGTCTGCCCCCAATTCCTGTTCATTAAACCACTCATCGAGCATTGTAAAAAATCCGTCTCCATGCAGCCGCATTCCATGATTTACCATGTCAATACTACAGTCTGCAAACCTTTCAAGCTTTTCTATTGCTTCCGGTATCTTTTGCTGCATACAGTAATAGATTGCAGCCTGGTAATAAATCAGAAGTGCAGTATTGGAATGCAGCCTGTCGACTTCGAATATTTCCATTACCTTTTCCAACCTTTTTAAGATTGTTTCGGCAAGCTCCGGATCTGATATGTGCATTGACAAATACTGGTTTCCGTTGTTCAGGACTCCAAGCAGATCCAGCAGTATACTGATTTGAGCAGCCTTTTCAGCTTTTTCCGGCTCCCCGTTCAATATATACGCCCTGATCAACAGACCGTCACTTTGTTTCGCCAGTCTTCTGGGATCGAGTACTTCCTCCAGACTTTTGACTGCAGTCTGCGTTTCCTTCATTTGAAGCTGCACAATTGCCCTGAGCACAATCGTATCACTGCAAAGGCCTGCATCCCCGCTTTCCGCAATAATCCTGTTACATAATTCCATAATGGATTTTAGTATTTCCTTCTGTCTGTTATCACTGCCGGCCATACTCAAATGATTCATCCACAGAATTACTATTTGCTTTAGCAACGGATAGCAGGAATAATACTCTTTTACCAATTCCTTTGTCTTTGTCATGACCTCTTCAAAGGGAAGCCTTGCAAAATCTGAAGCCAGCTCATGATAGTATTCCTTTATCTTCTCTTTCGTCATCTGTGCTTTGTAGCCAAGCAACTGGTCAATGCTGATATCAAAATAAGCTGCCAGTTTTGGTAACAGTGTGATATCCGGGTAGCTTTGCTCATTTTCCCATTTTGATATGGAAGCCTTAGTAACACCGAGAAATTCTGCAAGCTCATCCTGTGTAATTTTATGCTCATGCCTGAGATCTGCAATATTCGCCGCCAGTTGTAATTGCTTCAAAAAGCTCACCTTCCCTTAGAAATTAAAATGCATCTGTGCAAAACGATTTTGCTTCGCATTAACTTCAATATAACTCAAATACTGTATAATAACAATGGAGATATAGTTAATTTTTCGAAACAAAGTCAACCAAATGGAAACTTGTTAACT
>JAEZLF010000039.1 GCA_023435925.1 Bacillota bacterium | reverse complement strand
CTGCAGGGCACGCCTTTGTTGTTGATATGCCGGGATGGTGTTTTGCAGCTTGATCATTCGTTTTTCAGAGCAGAAGATCAGGAAATCAGAGTGTTTATCGGAGGGATACAATGGATCACTATATTCTTACATATGACATCGGTACTACAGGAAATAAGTGCAGCCTTTTTAACGATAAGGGAATCAGCATATATTCCAAAACAATATCCTACACGACGTTATACCCAAAGCCCGGATGGTCGGAGCAAAAATCAGAAGATTTCTGGGAAAGTGTTGTGACCGGGACGAAAATTCTGTTTGAAGAGACGAAAATAAATCCTTCAGAAATAGCTGTAATCGGATTAAGCGGACATATGAATGGCTGTATACCGATTAGCGCTAAAGGTGAGTTATTGTTTCATGATATTATACATTCCGATAGCCGAAGCATTGGTCAATGCAGAGAAATTTCACAGGTTTTTGACAGTATGGCTTACTACAGGCTTACGGGTATCAGGCTCAGTCCTCATTATACGTTGCCCAAAATTTTGTGGTTAAAGGCTAATTATCCGGACGTATACAAAAATACCTCTTATTTTATTGCCAGTAAGGATTATGTGGTATATAAGCTTACCGGGAACCTGGGAACTACCGACTATTCCGATGCGTCAATGATGGGTTTGTTTGACATACAGAAGAAATGTTGGTCGGAGGATATAACCGGGCAGATGGATATTGATCCAAATAAACTGCCTGAGGTTAAAAAATCGTATGATATCGCAGGGCATGTAACGAAGGAGGCAGCTGCTTTGACCGGCCTCGTGCAGGGGACACCTGTTGTTACAGGTGGAGGAGACGGCTCATGCGCTACAAAGGGAGCGGGTGTTTCAGAAAAGCTGCAAGCTTATAACTATATCGGCAGCAGCTCGTGGATTTCTATTCTTAACAGCGAACCTGTGCTGGATGAAACAGTAAGGATTTTTAATTTCTATGATTTGGATGGAGAAAATTTCAATGTATGCGGAACCATTCAATGTGCTGCCATATCATATGATTGGGTTCTGAATAATATAGCAACATCCGAGCTTGAAGAATGTAAGAAGAATGGGACCAATGTATATGACTATATAGATAGTTTGGCGGAGAAAGTGCCTGCCGGTTCCAATGGAGTATTCTTCATCCCTTATCTAATGGGAGAAAGGTCGCCAATCTGGGATGAGAACACAAAAGGAGGGTTTATCGGAATTACTCTCTTTAACAAACGTGAAGAATTATTCAGGGCCACATATGAAGGAATTGCCTATGCTTTGAAAAGTGTATTGAAAGTTTATGAAGAAAATGGACTTTCACCGGAACGGATTAATCTTATCGGTGGCGGAGCAATAAGTCCTCTATGGAATGAGATTATGTGTAATGTTTATGGAAAAAAGATAATGATACACAAGTACCCACGGGAAGCAACATCCCTTGGAGCCGCGATGGCTGCCGGCGTAGGAGCAGGCATTTTTAAAGATTTTAATGCTGCTGCTTCCCTGATGGAATTTACCCGAAAATTTGAACCTGATCCGGGTACAGCGGTAAAATATAATCAATGCTATGATGTATTCAGCATGTTTTATCCGCGTTTGAAGCCAATTTATGAGAAAATGTCTGAGCTGCATTACTGAGAATGGCCGGAGTCATGCAAAAGAACGTAAGCGCTTAATCTTGGACACTAACAATATAGATTGCACCAGCAGACAAAGAATTTTATGTTGCACCTATAATCAGAGATAACAGAGAAATGCTTCCTGCAAGATGGAGTTTCACTGAAATTATGGAACCGTAAATGCAATAGATTAGCTATAGGCAGGAAGCATAATAACTCCCTGCCTATGGCAGCTACATCTAATCCATGATATATTTTGGTACACCCATGTCAAGTTCAGGCTTAATTCTCTCTAAAAAGTCGTTAAGTGTCATAAAGCTTTTGGATTCAGATCCTACAAAGAGGAAACATGCGGCCCTTTGCACAAATCGATAAAGTCACCGGCCCTGTAGATGCTCACGCCGACGTTTTCAGGGTTCTGTTCCAGTTCCTTTATCAATCCAGTTTGTAAGGCTGGCTACCGAACAAGCGGGGGGCTTCATCAAATCGGATATCTTCCTTTTCCATCCGATACCCATTGCCAATGATACCCTTCATTTTTTCTTCAATTTGTTTCAGATCATCCGGAACCAGAGATCTTGGCAATTCAAAATCATAATAAAATCCGTCTTCTATTACCTGTACTGTAATGGTATAAATTTCGTCCAAATGCAATTATATGCCATTTCACTTAATTAACATAATTGTGCATGGGATAGGATAAATAAAAGACATTATCAAGCTTCTCAGCTGTTATATACCCTGCCGGGGCATTTATGACAGTTGGTATCCTGTTTACGATCGTGGCACAGGTATGCCTGACTGTATCCGGATTTTGCACATAGAAGGTAGTATCCGGTTCGCCCTTTATCTTCCAATCGCACATATCACCATCCTCAGGGCCGTATATCTTGCCTATGCACTGTGTCTCAATTACTGGGCCCTGGAAGGTTTCTGTGGTGACGACAACACTCATGCCGATACATTTCCCTTTTGGTATGGTATCACCCATGGTCTGGCTGTATAAATCGCTGTCATGGAAGTATGGTATACTCTTCTGAGACTGTGATTTGATCGTCCATCCCAGCTTATTTACCAGAGCTTCATTTGAGTTCCATACATAGCTTGGCTCCAATACCTCTGGATGAGCCAGCTGCTGTTCGAACTCCTCTGCCGTCAGGCCAACTCCATGCGCCTTTGCTAATGCGAGGCCATAATCCTCTACATTGTAGCTCACGGCTCCCTCAATACGGTCAATTTTATGAACACCTCCTGCTACACAATCAATCAGGTTGATCCAGAATATATCCTGCATACCCGAACCAACAATTGTACAGCCCGTTTCCTTAGCTATGCTGTCAAGCTTGTTTGTTATCTCAGATGATGTTGTCCATGGGTAAATAGCCTCTTCACATGTTGTGATAACGTTGATTCCTCTTAGTGCACATTTCTCGAAGTGCGGGTAAACATCCGTCATAAAGCTGAACAGTGTTAAAATTGCAATATCAGGATCACAATTATCCAGTACCTCGTCAGCATTACTGCTGATTTTAACTCCCAGCTTAAAGCCAAGCTCTGCGAAATCTCCCACATCCATACCTACAATGTCGGGATTAACATCAATTGCTCCAACGATCTCGGCACCTTTTTCATAAAGATAACGCAAGATATATTTACTCATTTTTCCGCAGCCATACTGCACCACTCTGATTTTTTCAATGTTCATACAGCTTCCTCCGTCTCATAATAATTTATCATTTCATAGTAATATATCTTAGTGTACCCAAAACTCTCGCTTCTTATATTAGATTACAAATCTAGAGGGATTTTTAGAGGTAGAGCATGGGAAAAATAAACATATATAAGGTCATTGTTTCAGACCGTGAGTTTCACCAGGGCAAACAGTTGATAAGGAGTCAGATAAAATATGGGTTCGTGAATTTGCCATGATAAATACAAAAACAGATTGCCATGCATCTTATTATATGCTAAAATCGATAATAAATCTTAATAGCGGTTTATCAACTCGTTTTAACGACGGCGTTAATATAGGGAAATCCTGTATTGGCGCTTTTTATTTTACTTTATTTTACATAGGAGTGATGCAGGTATGAGCAATAGAAGGATTTTGGTGACTGTTGCAATGTGCTGTATTTTGGGATCTATAATATATTTGATACCCTTTCCAACAAAACTAATTAACATAATTATCTACCTGTCAATTGGTTTAGCAGCAGGTGCCTATCTGGTAAAAAGTAATTTTAAAGCTAATGCTCAAAAGGATATGTCAATCAATGACCAGAAAAGAGAACTAGCAAAGCTGAAGTTGGAGCTGCTTGTCACATCAAACCAGATCTCGGCGGTTTCGGAGCAATTACAGATAAATCTGGATGAGGATAACGGGTTTGCACAGCAGGTATATGCTCAAACTGCAGAAATGGCTCATTTAAATACCGTGGTTAATGAAAAGATTCATGAAACTGTTATGGAAGTCAGAGAAATGATCCGGCTGCTGGAGGAATCCAGAAGTACCACTCTTGGACTTGAGTCCTTAGGAATAAAATCGGAAACGATTCTGGAAACCAGTAAATCGGAAATACTTGAGATTGTCAGCATCATCCGCGAAATTGAGGCAACTTTCAGAATAACTGCCGATTACATGGACAAATTGTCTGATGCATCAAGAGATATAGTGAGTATTCTGGAAACAGTCAACCATATCGCCAGGCAAACCCGGCTGCTGTCCCTGAATGCAACAATCGAGGCGGCCAGAGCAGGGGAAAATGGTAAAGGATTTGCTGTTGTGGCAGGAGAAATACAAAAGCTTGCAATGGAAAGTGAAAATTCAGTCAAGGAAATCAAAAATCTAATAACAGCAATAAACGGAGAAATTGCGGGCGTTCATAGGACTGTCGACGAAAACGGAATTAAGGTTGAAAAGGGAGTTAGGAGTGCAATTGATATTGAAAATAAGCTTGGTAGGATTCATGAATCCTTTCATGGCCTATTGGAAATGGCGAAAAAAATCATCCTTTTATCTGAGACTGAGACCAGCGGTGCAAGCAATGTAGTGAACAAAATATGTGAAGTTGAAAACTTGATAGGTGTAGCTGAAGAAAGTGTGGAAAGCGTAAAGGGGTCAGTATTCAAGCAGATGCAAGGCATCATGGAGGTAGCTGAGATGGGCAGCCGTTTAAATGATGCATCAAGAGGTTTAATGGAATTACAGGATAATTCGGGATTGGAGGAATTGATTTCTGAGAGCTCCGAATACTCGAATAAAATAAATGATGCCTTTAAGCTGATAAGGGATTTGGCTGCATTGCCACAGATTAAAAAAATGGATAGGGAAAGCCATAGGGAGGAACTGACCGGACTCATACAGAATAATGACTTTATAGAAGCTGCCTGGAGCAATGACGTCAAGGGTAGGTTTTTGTGCTCCATACCCGAAGCAGGAATAGCCAATGCAAAAATCAGGGATTGGTTCCAAAAAAGCATTCAGGGGGAGGATTTCTGTTCAAAGGTCTATATATCTGCCATAACAAAAAGTCCGTGTCTTACTCTGTCCGTGCCTGTAATGGATGAGAATGGGGTTATCGCAGGGGTGCTGGGCGTAGACCTGAAGCTGTGATTTGCAGCAGATACATAAACCTGATAATGAATGCCATGAGGTTTATTTTCGATATAAAGAGCACCTTCATTATCCATAAACAATGAAGGTGGAGGAAACAGTTATGCATTGACCGTCATTCAGGTCGAAAAGGAACAGCGCGTGCCCATAACATTATATATGTTTTTGTCCAATATACATTCAGATATCCGGCAGGTAAGTCTTCATACTAACTCTTGAAACATAGACTTACCCGCCTGACACTTGTTTCAGCCTTTAACCGCACCGTCTGCAATACCTTTAATAAAATACTTGTTACATATGAGAAACAGTAGAAGAACAGGAATACTGATAATTACTGCAGCACTCATCATGCCTCCCCAGTCTATTATAAACTGGCCCTTAAACTCGGCAAGAGATACAGGCAGGG
>JAEZLF010000027.1 GCA_023435925.1 Bacillota bacterium | reverse complement strand
GTCCGGAGGGCGGAAGGATATTACTCCTTTTGTGGTGTGCAGGCTCCCCCATGGGCAGCTGGATGTGATGTCCAGATACGGAAAGGAACGGGGGGCTACCATCAATGATCTCATTCTTACTGCATTTTATCGGGCGATGTTTCAACTATCACAGCCCCCATACCGTGTTCCGATGGATATTGGTCTGACAGTGGATTTACGCCGCTATCTTCCTGACAATAAGGCCTCGGCAATACGAAATTTTTCTGGAGGGATTGTGTTAAGAATCGCCAGATTAAAAGATGAACCATTTGAAGGAACGCTATCAAGAGTAGTATCCGTGATGAATCGCAAAAAAAACAAAAATCCCGGGTACCAATGCGCTACAGGCGCAGAACATGCAGAAATGATGAGTTTTCACCAGTTTCTCGCTTTTTCTAAATTCATATCAAAGGCATCTGACAAATTACTGAAAAAATGTTACTATTGCTCTCCGGGATTATCCAATGTAGGTATCATTTCGAAGACTCTATTAAAATTTGGGGAGAACACCGTAACGGACGCCTACATTATTCCACCGGTCATACGCATGCCCGGAATAATGCTTGTAGCTTCCAGCTATAACGGGATACTGACATTTGCAACCGGATATTATGAAGGTTCAGTCAATCGGGTAAAGCTTGAAAAGCTTCTGAATCATATAAAAAGTGAATTGATAGAAGGCTGCAGATGATACAGTAACTTCTCACACATTTCGTAATGATGGCATATTTTATTATGTAAAGTATATGTAACCATAATACCAGTACACTACAGGGGATATTTCATTTTAAGTAAAAGGAGAGTTTAACATGGACATAAAAGAGAAACTGAACATTCTTGCAGACCTTTTCAACATGGACCAGGATATATTAACGGAGGAGACTGAGCTGGATCAACTCGACGAGTGGGATTCAATCGCTTCTATCACGACTATTGCCATGATTGACAGTATTTTCGGGAAGGAGATCACACCGGAAGAGGTCAAAAAATTTAGAACGATAAAAGATATTACCGATATAATGGATTGAGGTGGGATTAATTGGCAACGGGGATATTGAAAAATGTAGAGATCAAAGGTGTTGCATGTGCTGTTCCTGACCATATCGTTAATAACGAGGAATATAACAAGGTGTTTGGGGAGGAAAGCGTCAAAAAATTCATTAATATGACAGGCGTTAAAACAAGACATATTGCTATTGATGAGCAATGCACTTCGGATTTATGCTATGTTGCAACGACTAAGCTTATGGAGAAATTGAAATGGGAGCCATCTTCCATTGACGCGCTAATACTTATCACACAAACACCTGATTATGCAGTGCCTGCTTCTGCCTGCGTATTACAGCATAGACTTGGGCTCAATGAGGACTGTATCGCCTTTGATGTGAATTTGGGATGCTCCGCTTATGTTTACGGCATATGGCTCGCCGCTACCATGATTTCAACAGGGAACCTGCAAAGAGTGCTTTTGTTGGTAGGGGATACCAGCAACTATGGGATCAATCAAAATGACAGTGCAACGGCTATGATATTTGGGGATGGAGGTTCTGCAACAGCACTGGAATGGTCTGAAGGGAAAGATATGAAATTTCTTCTGAGAACCAAGGGCAGCGGTTTCAAAAGTATCATTGTACCTGCCGGGCATGCCAGAAGCAGGAGTAAAATAAACACGGAAGCAACAGACTATGAATTAGCTATGGATGGAAATGCGGTTTTCTCTTTCACCATCACAGATGTTCCCCGATCGATTAAAAGCTTTATGGCTCAGTACAATATTGATATGAATGATATCGATATGTATGTATTTCACCAAGCCAACCTGTTTATTTTAAAGCATTTGGCAAAAAAATTGAATCTGCCGATGGAAAAAGTGCCTGTATCGATTGACAAATATGGCAATACAAGCGGGGAGTCCATCCCTGTGACGCTGGTGGATGCCTTGGGTAATGAGGAATCCGGTGAACCGATAAAGCTTTTATTGTGCGGTTTTGGCATCGGGTTATCATTGGGCTGTATTTACCTTGAAATGGACAAATCAATCTGCCTTCCTATGATATACACCAATGACTATTATACCGAAGGATGAAGAATGGGGGATGATAAGGTATGATCAACCCAATGGATCTGAGCGGAAAAAATATTATGATCACCGGGGCTTCCTCCGGTATTGGAAAAGGAATTGCCATCCTGCTAAGTAAACTGGGTGCCAATGCCATCATGGTGGCAAGAAATGAGGAAAGGCTGAAGGAAACGCTCAATGAGCTGGATCCGGGTAATCATTCTTATTACCTTCTGGATTTGAATCATATTAATGAAATTAAAGATATGATAGACAAGGTATGCTGTGACGGTCTAAAGCTCCATGGGTTGGTGCATTCCGCCGGAATATCCCGGACCATGCCTGTGCAGTATTTAAAATTGTGTGATTATGAAAACATCATGTCAGTCAACTTTTTTTCGTTTGCAGAGCTTGTGAAGCAATTTGCAAATAGAAAGAATAGTGAAAATGGCGCCAGCATAGTAGCCATATCGTCCATATCAAGCAAGGTGGGAGCCAGAGGCCTGAGTGCATATTGCGCAAGCAAGGGAGCGCTTGAAAGTGCTGTCCGGTCCATGGCTCTGGATCTTGCACCAAGGAAAATAAGGGTCAATTCCATTGATCCCGGTATGATAGAAACTGAAATGTATGACGGACTGAAGGAGCTTGTTAATACAAAGAACCTGGAAGCGGAGCTTAAAAAGAGACAGATTATGGGCATCGGAAAACCGATAGATGTTGCTTATACAGCGGCCTTCCTGCTCAGTGATGCTTCTCAATTTATCACCGGTACATCCATGATCGTAGATGGCGGATATTTGGCGCATTAGAACGCTGCTAAACCTGCCATGATAAGAACACTTGGCCATTCAGGATAGGGAATGGTTAATTTTATTTCAAGTTGCTGTAGCCCTTTAATTTTTGGATGCTGCGGGGAAGGGCGTCCTTGGAATTACCCCAGGGAGCGTCGTTATAGCGATAATCGAATTTTTTCGTGAACCAATCCAGTTCTTTTTCGATCCTTTCCAGGTTCTCCACCTGCTGCTGCAGGAGCAGGCTAATGAATAACGTGCTCTCATGAGGCTTCAGATACTTATCCGAGGCTTCCGCCAGCAGCTTTAAATGAGCCATACAAAAACCTTTTTTCCCCGCGAAAATCTTTCGAAAATCTTCCTCCCGGGACCACAGATACATAATGACATCCATGTACCTGTCCATGGTATACTCAAGCTTACCACAAATCGTACAGCTATTTTCAAATGTTGTGAGCATTTCCAGCAGTTTCGCTGCAGGTTCACTGCCGGACTGCTTTTTAGAGAATTTCCCTGTTAATGCTCCCACCAGCGGATTGGGAGACCTTGCGTTTTTTGCTGCAGCGTCGGCAGCTTTACTGAGCTCCTTGAGCTTTGAAAGCTGTTCCCTTATGTGAGTATCCGTCACAAGCCCTAATCCGAGCCTGTTTTCCTGTCTATTATAAAGCAGCTCAAAATGGCGCCGGCAGAATCCATTTTTGTTTGTCTCTATCCTGCAATCCGGTTCCATTAAGGCAGCACCCAGATAATAGTCCGTATATTGGTCTTCCAGCTTCTTTTCCAGTACGCAGACCGGACATTCACAATCCTGCTCAAAGGCTTCTGTTACAGGTATGGTATATATTTTTTCTTTCATCGGCTCTTCTCCTGTGCTATGCTGATTATATAATGATTTGGTGTACAGCTGCCGGGAATGTTTGATACAATAACGATTATACCACACAATGAGAGCTTGTGGGAGCTTATATAGGTAAAGGGATGAACAGTAAATGGACTGCAATGGATATGATATTAAAGAGCTTCATAACGGTATTGAAATAACAGGAGTCCGGGACTTTAACCCCATACATACCTTTGAATGCGGGCAATGCTTTCGGTGGCACAAGGAAGCTGACGCGAGCTTTACCGGAGTAGTCAGGGAGAAAGCAGTCAATATTTCATATTATCCTGATGAACTCTGTTTGGTTATACGCAATTCGTCACTGGAGGATTTTAAAAATATATGGTTTGACTATTTCGACCTGGGCCGGGATTATGGCGCTATTAAAAAGGCGGTTGCCATCGATGATGTGATGCAAAGGGCTGTGAGCTTTGGCAGCGGCATACGGCTGTTAAAGCAGGAACCCTGGGAGGCTTTGATCTCATTCATTCTTTCCTCCAACAACAGAATACCAAGAATTATGAAAATCATTGAGAAGCTTTCCGAAATGTATGGCAACGAGCTGGAGTATGACGGTAAAAAGTATTATGGATTTCCAACGGCCGCAAATCTTGCCGCAGGCAGTCCGGAGCAGATTCAGGAATGCAGGGCAGGCTACCGGTGTCGGTATATCAGCCGGACAGCAGCCAGTGTTGCATCCGGTGAATTTAATTTACAAGAGCTAAAGCTGCTTGATACGCCGGAGGCAAAAAAATATCTGATGCAGCTTTCTGGTGTAGGCAGCAAGGTGGCAGATTGCGTCCTGCTATACAGCGGTACAAAACAAGACGTTTTTCCCGCCGACGTATGGGTAAAGCGTGTTATGCAGGAGCTTTACTTCAGGCGGGAAGCCAGCATCCATGAGATTCATCAGTTCGCCTCGGATAAATTCGGAGAATTCTCGGGAATAGCTCAGCAATATCTCTTTTATTATGCAAGGGAACAGAAAATTGGGATTTGATGAGTGAATACCTGAAGGTTTTATGAATACTCCGTATATTGAGAGTCACAATATGCAGCTGCTCCCAATAAAATGTAGTGTCACGAATACTGCAGGAATCAGGATGGAAAACCGGTTTTTGCAGTTAGAATGGGAGAGTGAATACGATGAACGGTATTGCGATACTGGACTCCGGCAATTATGCATTGAAGCTGTGCAGCATACTTGAGAGAAAAGGCTATGTTTTTGAAGTGACATCGACACCATGTCATATCGCCAAAAATGGATGCAGCTACTGTCTCCGGTTTCCTCTGGAATTCTTGAATTTAGTGCAGCAGGAAGCTCAAGTAAACCATTTGGTCATAAGAGAAATTTACCGTGTGATACCCCAGATTACCAGAAACAGGTATGAACGGATACTTTAGTTTACGGCCTCTGTTGATGTGAAGCTTTTCCATGATGTTCCTAAGGTTGGGGGCTTTTTTTTGATTTACACAGAAAAACAGAGGACGAATGAATTACATCGTGATTAAGGGATTTAATTGTGGTTAATGTTTGTTGTTAAACAAAAGTAACAGTGATATAATCGAAATACAGAAAGGCGATACAAACAGATTGTTGAATCGCATCAGCAGGAAGGCTTACAAGCCTTTGGCAACTGAATAGTATCAACCTGAAATGCTCGGATAAACCTATTATTTTGAACCTACATTTGACATAAGGGAGTCTGGCGTTTGGCAACGGATATCAGGCCACAAGTTAATTCCGACACACGGCATGAACGTGTGCTACGGCAGTGGAAGATTGATGTTGTTAGCAGGGCACCCACCTAGCTTCGGGCTAGGTGTCAAAATATAGGGGAACGGCTTTTCGGGTTTAAAATGTAAGAGGACTTGTCTTAACGGACAGTCCTCTTTTTCTACACATTTCAAGTTTGTTAGGCTGCAAGGTTTTTTGCGCTCCGTCTGCCGCAGAATTTTCACTTGTCTGCTTCATTGATTTACTCGCCGACTCCCTGCCACTCCTTAGGTTCCTTCCATTCCTCCCACTCCAGCAATTTTTCAGGCGCCAGTGTTGAACCTACCGGGTTCTCTCTTTGAGGGGTCTCTTTCTGAGTAACTTCTTTCTGAGTAACTTCTTTTTGAGTAACATCTTTCGGAGGGACATCTTTCGGAGAGACTTCTTTCGGAGAGATTTTCATTTGAGAAGCTTCTTTCGCAAAGCTTTCTCTTGGAATACTCTCTTTTTGATTCTCCTGAGCCGGCTCCTTTATGGGTGCGGATGCCGGCATTATTTCCGGCTTTCTGCCGGATCTTTTCGTCTGCCCAAATTGTCTCTCCAGCATATCCAGGCGTATCAACGATTTATCGATATCCTTTTTTAATTCAACATAGGCATTGATAAGCCGTGCCATCTCTTTTCTTGTCTCGGACCACCCTTCCCGGATCTCGTCAACACTGCCCTGCAACTTGGGAAGAGTGTCCGCCAAACGGTTGATTTCATTTCCTGAGACACTTCCCGATGTGCCGCTGCCTGAACCTTGCAGAGAGTCGTCCCCCGGCAGAAAGAGCAATTTCAACCCGTTTGCGAGCGTTCCCGGGTAAATTCCCGGAGAAAGTGAAGAGGTATCCTCTTTGTTTACGCGGTCACGGGGGCTGTTAGACTTATAGCATAAGCACTCGAGCTGGCGGCCGAATTGTGCGGCATATCGGGATGCCTTGCTCCAATCGCTGCCGTTCAGCGAGCCGGCGTTGTAATAGATAACATCCTCACGAACCCAATAGATTACGATTTTGTCCCTGACCTGCAGGATAGAGGCGTTCTCAAAGGAATGGACAGAAGAATGAAC
The DNA here is from genome assembly GCA_023435925.1 of Bacillota bacterium. Lineage (GTDB taxonomy): Bacteria > Bacillota > Clostridia > Acetivibrionales > DTU013 > JAEZLF01. The sequence continues at coordinate 10,895 of JAEZLF010000027.1, read as the reverse complement.
GACAATCTCAGGTGACCAGAGGTTCTTATCGGGAGCTTTTTGCTGGTAAACCATCTCAAAGAGCTTGGGGCCGCGTCTTTGATAACACAAGTGGATTAAGCCGGTCTCATCCATTATGGCGTGAGGGTATTCACAGTTTCCGGAATATTTGGTGGCGGGGGTGAAGTCACTCCAGTGTTTTTGGGATGTGATAAATTTTTTATATCCGAGCTGCAGGTATTTACCATCATAGGACTGATAAAACACATAGATGTTCTGGGCATTGTCATATAGTATCGTGCAAGGAATACTGCTCCCGGATACATAGTCAACGACCTTTGGATTGCTTATTTTATTATTTTCCAGAGCTTGATATGCCAACATGAAAGAATTCTCATGCTGGAGCACATAAAAGAAATAGATACTATTGTTGAAGGGTGCTATAAATAGGTGCTTGTTGTATTCGGATGATGACTTGCTGTTGAGCACCGGAATTGTTTTAATCGATTGTCCGTCCAATCTGGAATAAAAAACATTCCCTTTATTATCCTGAAAAATAAAATGGAAGACATCATCCTGGTCCATGTCTGCATAGAAATACCGATATGTGTTTTTATGCAGTACCACTGCATTACTCCAGCTGCCACGCCTTGTGAGCATTGAATAGCAAAGCTCCTGCCTGTCATTGCAGAAAAAATTCCAGAGTTCTCCGCTGGATTGCCTGAAAACAAAATGCCTGTTATGATAATGAAACATTTCCTCCACTCACATTTCATCAAATAGGTTCTTATTATATATATGACAATTGGCAGATGATTTATTTCCCATTATTAATAGTGATTTTATTATTCCTGAATATCACAAATATTTAAAAGTAACATATTATGAAAATGAGAGGGAAATCAAATCATATAGCTTAAAATGAAGGGGGATTTAAATATGAGCTATAATCACGACAAAGTGCTACCCGGCCTTATTAACGAGAGAGATCTCTGTAAGATAAGGGAAGCAGTTTGCATACAAGTAGAAAAGATTTATGATTCTTGCAAGGAAAAGGATTGTATTGAAGACGCAAGAGTATTTTTCAAGGATCCCGACAAAATACAGTGGCTGATATGTCATGCAATTAATGTAAAAGCGAGACGGGCAGAAGTGATAAAGGTATTCTCTGATGTTGAGGCTGTACCTTTCAAAAGGGGCTTTTTCACAGTCGATGTCAAATTCTTTATCAAGGTAACATTGGATTTCTTTGTGCCCAGACAAAATGGCGGAATAAGAATAATTACCGTACCCGGAATCGTGTTGTTTGACAAAAAGGTGATCCTTTTCGGCTCAGAAGGCAACGTGAAGATCTTCAAATCTCATTTTGTAGAGCACGGGATTGACAACCCGGCCGATTCGGCATTACAGCAGGATAATCTGCCTATCTCCAAGGTGGAGGTCGCAGAACCTATTACATTGAATGCAAAGATCGTCGAAGTACTTGAAAGCACCTGCGATGACGGATGTGACAGACATGTGCCGCAATCTGTAAGTGAAATGCTTGATGATGTTGACTTTGATGATATTGACCTTGACAGGGGCTCTGATGATGAAAGACACCTGGTGATCAGCAGACGTGTCGTTGCAACGATTGGGCTGTTTTCAATTATCAAGCTGGCGAGGTTTGTACAGCTGCTGATACCTGCTTTTGATTTCTGTGTTCCCAACAAGCAATGTATAGCAGCAACCGATGAGGATGCCTGCGGATTGTTTGATACCATTGACTTCCCGATAGATGAATTTTTCCCGCCTCAAAAAGCCGATTTCCCCGGAGCGCTGGAGGAAGAAAGAACCATGGTAAAGGATGAGTGAAATGGTGAAATACATAAAGGGATGGTAAACCATCCCTTTATTCATGTCGTTGCCCATGGCCGGTATGAGCGCATGATCGCATTACGGAAGATGTGCCTACATGGTTTTGCCCGGAATCAGAAGATTAATTATACCATATACAACAGCACCGAGTATGGCGCCGAGTAAGGTAACATTATAACCTGGCACAATGAACTTGACAGCATAAATGATGATTGCCGCAACAATGAAACCTGTCAGCCCTCTGCCAAAAGGTGTCGCATCTACACCGAGTATTCTTTGTGCAAGGTAGTCCAGAAGAGCAATTACGGCCGCAGCTATAATTAACGACCAAATACCGGATATCGTGAAACCAGGAGTCAGGAAGGCTGTTACAGCCAACACCACCGCACCTACCAGCAATCGAACAATGAATTGCCCAAAACTAAAATTTTGTGTTCTTTGAACATTTTCAACCAACGATATCACTTCCTTTCAAAGGATATAATGAAAATGCAATTTGCCGTCAATACTATTATTTATTTACTGCTTTTTATTTATGCAAACTCATTTACCTTATTTGTTTACTTTTAAGCTAATATTTGATAATATAATTAAAAAAATTGCAGCCGCTTCGCCACTGTTATAGAGGCGGAGTTTTTGTTATTTTGGATTTCACAAGGGAATATTATTACATTGTGTTTGAAATTTTCGCTGGAAACGAGGCGGTCATATGTTCAAAGGTTTATTGCAGGATGCAAGACTTATAGCGCAAAGAGATCCGGCGGCGAAGAGTACTTTGGAGGTAATTTTACTCTATCCTGGTTTTCAGGCGCTTTTTAGCCACCGCATTGCCCACTGGCTTTTCAAAAAAAGACTGTTTTTCTTAGCGCGCTTTACATCACAGTTTTCCAGATTCTTCACCGGTATCGAGGTGCATCCCGGAGCAGTAATCGGGCGCGGCTTATTTATAGATCACGGTATGGGGATCGTCATCGGAGAAACCGCAGAGATTGGTGACAATTGTACCATCTACCATGGGGTAACCCTTGGCGGAACCGGCAAGGATAAAGGAAAAAGGCATCCTACCATCGGAAATAATGTGCTGATCGGAGCAGGAGCCCAGCTGCTGGGCCCTATTACGGTGGGAGACAATGTCATGATTGGAGCGGGTTCTGTTGTGTTGGATGGAGTAGAGGCCGGCACAACGGTAACAGGCCCCAAGGCAAGAGCTGTCAAGCGCGCCGGCAGAAAGCTGGCACCGTCGATTGAACTGGATCAGGTACATATTGGGGATCCTGTTTCTCAGGAACTGTGCAGACTGCAGGTGCGTATTGAGCATCTGGAGGCGGCTCTCAGAGGAGAAGCGGTAAAGGAAGAGGATTATGCAAGATGCTGCAAGAAAAAAGTGGAGGCCAATTCTGAAACAGTGGCAGCCAATTCTAAAACAGTGGAGGATAAGATGTGATGAAGCTTTATAACACGCTTTCAAGGCAAAAAGAGGAATTCAAGCCGATCAGGGAAGGCATAGTGAGTATATATTCCTGTGGCCCGACCGTATACCAATATGCTCACATAGGAAATTTAAGGACCTATGTGTTTATGGACATTCTCAGACGTGTACTTCAATATAATGGCTATGAGCTGAAGCATGTAATGAATATTACGGATGTAGGACACCTGGTAGCAGATGCAGACGAGGGTGAAGATAAGATGATGAAGACGGCCAGGGAGACTCAGAAATCACCCTGGGAAATTGCAGCATATTATACAGGGGTCTTCTTTAACGACATTGCTGAGCTTAACATCGGTAAGCCGGAGTTTACTCCGAGAGCGACGGAACATATCGGCGAAATGCTTGCCTTTGTGGAAGAGCTTGTCAAGAAAGACTATGCTTATGAGACCAGTGATGGCATTTATTTTGATATTATGAAATTCAAAGATTACGGAAAGCTGTCAGGACTTGATCTGGAAGGGCAGATTGCAGGCGCCAGAGTAGATGTGAATGAGGAAAAGAGGCATCCTGCGGACTTCGCACTCTGGAAAAAGGCACCTAAAGAGCACATTATGCAATGGCCTAGTCCATGGGGGATGGGATATCCGGGCTGGCATATTGAGTGCTCTGCAATGAGCAGAAAGTATCTGGGGGATGTGTTTGACATACATACCGGAGGTGTGGATCATATTCCGGTACACCATGAAAATGAAATTGCCCAGAGTGAGGCACTGCTGGACGAACCGGCAGTTCATTACTGGCTCCATGGAGAGTTTTTGCTGGTGGACAATGGAAAGATGTCCAAGAGTCTTGGCAATACTTACACAGTGGCAGACCTGAAGCAAAAGGGCTTCAGCCCTCTGGCATACCGATACATGTGCCTGAATGCAAATTACAGGAGTAAGCTGAATTTTACCTGGGATGGGTTAAAAGCTGCTCAGGTTTCATTAGACAGGCTGCTGGAGGGAGTAATCAGCCATAAAAACGCGAAGGAAGAAGTAAAATTGGATGCCGGCGTTATTGCAGCGTTTGAGAAGGAATTTGAGGACGCGATCAATGACGATCTGAATATACCCAGAGCACTGGGTGTGGCATGGAATGCTGCCAGGTATGGCACGAAGTCATGTGAACTGTATAAGCTGCTGCTTAACATGGATAAGGTTTTTGGACTGGACTTCGACAAGGCTGAGGAAAAGCCGGCTGCAGATATACCTGAGTTGGATCCGGAAATCGAGGAGCTTGTCAATCAGAGACAGCAAGCCAGAAAGGATAAGAACTGGAAGCTGGCTGACGAAATAAGAGGAAAGCTTAATGATATGGGTATACAGCTTGAAGATACGCCGCAAGGTGTTAAATGGTCCTTCAAGAAGCAGTAGGCATCAACAGGCAAAGCTAAATATTATGTAATGCATGAATGCAACATTTTCACATATTTTAATATACTGATTATGTAGAATAATATACCGGTATGTTAGGATGTGACTATATGGAAATGAACAGAATCAAGTGGGACCAAAGTATGGCTGTAAGGTGCCTGGAAAGGTTCGGGAAAGACGGACCGGTAGCGGCATATCCATTTCGGAGGCCGAATAGCAAGCTAACGGTTAAGAAGAAAAGTCCTTTGGAAAAAGCATATGCAGAGAAAGCTTTTTTTACGGATATTGTAAAGGGAGAATGGGATGACTACTATTACGAATTAAATAAAGCACTTAAGAGATCGTAGCACCATGATTACCGGGGGTATGGGCTGCAATAACAGATGCAGCCCGACTATACCGGAGATACTTACTTCCTTTATCTGTGTCTTCAGATGACGCTGACCTTTGCGGGCCGCCGTCACCTGAAGACGAATTTATTACCTGAATTTTCTATACCATTCAACAAAGTTTTCTATTCCTTCTTCCAGCCTGACCTTCGGTGTATATCCCAGCATAGCCGCAGCCTTGCTGATATCAGCGCAGGTATCGGGTACATCACCCTGCTGTTCCGGTAAAAAACTGACATTGGCACGTTTGCAAAGTTTCTTTTCCATTATCTCCAACAGGCTTAGAATAGAAGTGGTATTGGAATTTCCCAGATTAATGGCTTCAAAGCCACATTCAAGCTGTATCGACGCAATGATTCCATCTACAATATCATCGATATACGTATAGTCTCTGGTGCTGTTTCCACCTCCGAATATATGAATTTCTTTGTCTTCCAGCATTGCTTTGGTAAAAATGTGGATTGCCATATCCGGTCTCTGTCTTGGGCCATACACAGTAAAAAATCTCAGGCAGACAACAGGTATGCCATACAACTGGTGGTACGTATTGCAGTAAAGCTCGCCGCAATGCTTGGCTGCCGCGTAGGGAGAGACCTGTGCGCCCAATGGATCAGCTTCTTTGAAGGGAGGGATTCCTTTCCCGTAGACCGATGATGAGGAAGCAAAAACAAATTTCTTTATTTCATGCTTTTTGCAGGCCTCCAGCAGTGTGACCGTTCCCTTGATATCCACATCAACATAGTCTAGTGGAGAGAGAATGGAACTTCTGACTCCGGCAAGCGCTGCCAGGTGAACAATTGCATCAACCTTCGACTGTTCAATCAGCTTATCTATTGTTTCTGCGTCCAGAATTTCACCTTCAACCAATCGATAACCTGAATGCCGGACTGCTCTCAGTACATTTTGTCTTTTAAACCGGGGGTTGTAGGAATCATTGAAATTGTCCAGACATATAACATCATAGCCCAGAAGAACAAGCCTTTCACACAAGTGCGAGCCGATGAAGCCTGCGCCTCCGGTTACCAATACCGTGCTCATTTTCTGCCAACTCCTTCATAATAGAATCCAAAGCTTCTTACATATTCAGGTGTATACATATTGCGCAGATCCATAAAAACCGGATATCTGACGATTGAGCTCAGCTTTTTAAAATCAAGCCCGGAAAATTCATCCCAATCTGTGATAACGGCAATACAATCACATCCGTTACATGCACTATACAGATCTTTGCAGTACTTCAGCTTCCATTCTGGATATTCCTTTCTCATATTTTCCATAGCTTGCGGATCATAAACCTGTACAATAGCCTTCTTATCCAATAATGCCGGGATGATGGTCAGCGAAGGTGATTCACGTATATCGTCGGTATCCGGCTTGAAAGCGAGTCCCAGTATGGCTATCTTGCGGCCTTCCAGTCCGCCAAGTGCACTTTCAATTTTTTCTGCCATACGATTTTTCTGACGGATATTGACCTCCAGAACGATATCCAGAAGCTGGGGAGCATATCCTAATTCCCTGCTGAGACCAGACAATGCTTTCACATCTTTCGGGAAACAGCTGCCGCCAAAGCCAGGTCCGGGGCTAAGAAATTTCTTGCCAATCCGGCTGTCCAGTCCCATACCTCGCGTAACAGCGGAGATATCTGCGCCGCAATACTCGCAGATATTTGCAATCTCGTTAACAAAGCTTATTTTGGTTGCCAGAAATGCATTTGAGGCATATTTAATCATTTCGGCAGTCTCGATATCGGTTACCAGCACCGGAACATTGTATAATATCTGCTCCTTGTAGATCTCTTTCACGACATTAACAGCGCTGGCATTTTCGGCTCCGATGACAATTCGTTCCGGATTAATAAAATCATTGACTGCAGAGCCTTCCTTCAGGAATTCCGGGTTTGAAACAATATCAAATTCCAGATTTTTATTCAACTTACTCAGGATATCCTTGATCCTCTGCTTCATTTTCTGACCTGTTCCAACCGGAACTGTGCTTTTATTAATCACTACTTTGCTGCTTGTCATATGCAAAGCGATATTTTCGGCGACTTCAAATACATGACTCAAATCGCATGTGCCATCCTCAAGAGTGGGCGTATTGACAGCGATAAATATTACATCGGAATGCTCCGCGGCCAGCTTCATATCTGTTGTAAAGTCAAGTCGTTTTTGGTTTCTGGCACTATTGTGGACGAGGCTTTCCAGATTAGGCTCAAAAATGGGTAATACTCCACTTTTCAAATTTGCAATTTTATCTTTATCCGAATCACAGCACAAAACGTTCATGCCCATGGATGCCAGACATGCGCCGGTCACCAGGCCTACATAGCCGGCTCCGATTATTGATATATTATCAGTCGGCGCTTTCGAACTCACCGGCTCCTTCACCGGCTCCTTCACCGGCTCCTCCGTCTGCTCCGGCACTATTGGATTTTCTGCTTGCTCCGGAATCGAACTGCTATCTGCTTTGTCTGCTATATCTGTTTGGTCTACTGTGTCTGTTTGGTCTACTGTGTCTGATATGTCTACTGCGTGTAAAAACGGCTGGAATATTTCACTGGCGACCCGATTCCAATTATACCTTTCTTCGGCCATCTTCCGTCCCTTCTTACCCATTTCAAGCGCTTTATCCGGGTTTTTCAGCAAATACGTAATCTGATCGGCCATGGTATCCGGATCTTTATAGTCGTCGATGACAATACCATTGCCATATCCATCAACCACCTCGGCATTTCCGCCCCGATTTGTTGTTATGACAGGCAAACCGGCTGCCATTGCCTCATAATGCACCCTTGCCAGCGGCTCATTCCACTGTGAGGCGCAGATAAAAATGTCACCTAAATTAAAATATTCCGGAACCTGGGACGGAGGTATAAAGCCTGTGAACACGATGGGCCCTTTCAGATTTTTTGCCAAAGTGACCAGAGAATTTGTGTAGTCATTTGTTTCGTTTTTTCCATACCATTTACTCCCTACGACAACAAGCGCCACATTCCGTTGGGTATTCATGACCTTTTCGGCTGCCTTCAAAATAATGTGCTGCCCTTTCTTTGCGCTTAACCTGCCCACTGCCAATAATACATGATAATTTTCCAGTCCAAATTTCTTTTTCAGGGCCTGTTTGTTTTGTGCTCCTTCCACTGTCCAGGCAGGCGTATACGCCTGAGCATCCACCCCGGAATAAACGACATTCAGCTTTGGCTCGGCAAATGGAAAACGACGTTTCACTGTATTGGCGATAAACTGACTTACGGTATTGATAAACTCAGCCTTCTCAATGCATTTTATTGCTGAAGAATCTGAAATTTTATCCGTGTGAAACATCTCATTGTGAAGACTTAATGAGATTTTTGCGGCAGGCAGCTTCTCCATAAAGGATAAAAGAAAGCGGGGCCTGTTAAATACATGTATCAGGTCATAGGATGAATCAAGTTTGGCTTTTACGTTAGCAGAATAGGCGGTATCCGTTTTTCCCGCAACCCGGATGAATCTCACGCCATTGCGTGTCTCTTCGTCCGGCAAGTCGGGATGCTGGACACTAAACACGGTAACATCATGCTTTTTTGACAAGTATGGCAGGATACCATCGATATATAATTGAACTGCACCGCCTGCAACAGGTGGCACAGGGAGTTTCTCTGTACAGATGAGGGCAATTTTCAATCTACTCACTCCTTTTGTCAGTGATCATTACGTAATAAATAGCTCATCTTGGATTCCTCGAGCTTTGCAATTCTTTCAATCGCAGATGCTTTCACGGTCTTTCCATTCTGAAACAGATTTTTCACCAGGCCGAAAAACCAGTGAGGAAACGTCAGATCAGCATACAGAGTTTCTATTTCCTTATCCGTAAGCGGATTGATCTCCGTATACCAGCCCAGAATTTCTTCAATGGTATCATTGCTCCATTGACCTGCGTTTTCAGCATTTTTTCCGATGATTTTTCTCAGATCCCTGGCGGGAAGGTCAAAGGTGACTCCGTCCAGATCTAAAACAAAGACACCGGTTTCTGTGCTAAGGGCATTTCCTTTGCCAAAATCCTGATGACATAATACAACGGAGTCTGACCCCTCGGCTGCTAACAAGGAATAGTCTGATTTGCCTATTCTTTCAATCGCTTCATCTGCAATAGAGACCATCGAAGCTGCATTGTTGGAATAGGTCATGTAATGGGATAATGAAAGATTTCGGTCTGCGATTTCTTTCCATGAAACGAGCTTGTTTTTCATGGAATTATACTGCTCCGGCCATTTACCAAGCTTCGAGGATATTCTGGAATACTCTGCCGGAATATAACCCTTCGTGCTAATATGAAAGGCGGCCAAACCCTGTACTGCCTTGCGCAAACCGGCAGGAGAATCAAAGTTCAAATCAATCCCGTGAATCCATTCATATAGAACAAAATGCTGATCATGATACTGCGTAATGGGCTGATGTTCTTTATTCAAAATAACTCCGGGTACTTTGCCGCCGGAGTTCTTAATGTAAATCTGGGCATCCACTGAAAACAAGGCTTTGTCAAAGGTTTGCTTCAGACGCTTCAGACACAGATCGCGGCCTTTGCTATTCAGCTTCCACACCGTTTTAATGGTTCCGCCCTGAATCAGGTTAAGGCTTTCTGGTACAATTCCATACATTTCCAATACATTTAAAGCAATGCTGTCAAGATCCTTATCATGGCTGGTCATACTATTACTCAATACACTCAATCCTTTCCATTGTATTCATACCGGTATTATGGTGTGAAAACGATTCAGAACCGGCTCGATTGTTTTCTCAAATGCTGCTGTTTCGACAATTTTCTTTAGATACTTTTCGGGGGACCATTCCTTATCCCGTTTGTAATAAAATTTGTTGACTGCCCCGATAAACAGATGAGGATACATGAGATCCAGTTTTACAACTTCCCATTGAGAAGGAGTCAGGGGATTGATATCCTGATAATAGCGCAGGATTTGTTTTGTCAGCTCTATATCCCATTGACCGGCTTTTCTCATTATTTTGTTGAGAAGCTTTCTTATATCTCTAGCCGGTATATCCAGTGTCAGTGAATCGGTATCAAGGACATAGAGGGCTCCGGAAGGAGTGATAATGAGGTTACCTGCTGCAAAATCCTGATGACACAGGCATCCTGCCTTTTGGCATTCAGCGACCCAGCTGCTGAACCCGTCTCCTTTCAAGCCATCAATAGCCTCTTGTGCTCTTTTTTTAAAATATGGGAATTCACGGACAATCGTATCGTTTATTTCAGCTCGGTCGGTTTTCTCAAGGTCTTCATTATAAAAGGAATGAATGTCTTCCAGCTGTCCCTGATAATCCTCAACCCATAAGCCGAGATGATTTTTGGGCTTTGTTCCGGCTAAAGGCTGAAATCCCTTTGATGCTTGATGAAACTTAGCCAGCTCCTTTACGATCAACGCTAATTCATCCTTTACGTAATAGGAAGGGTTTCTGCCTTCAATGGCTTGTGTCATTACGTAGCAGGAGTTACCGGTTACAGCATATTCTCTGCCATCGGTGGTGCTATAAACCCGGGGAAGGCGGACACCATTTTTATTGAGGTGCCGTACCGCATCTAAAATATATCGGAGTGTTTCCTCGGAATTAGATATTTTTTTTAGAATCCTCATACCTTCATCCGTCTGAATCCACCAGACTCCCTTCTTTTCCTTGTAGGATTCATTGCGTATGGCTGTTACTTTTATGGGATAATTGCTTAAAACGGCTTCCAGCGGTTCGTTGGTTATATCCGGCATGATTGTCACCTCTCATATATGCTAATCAGGCTGATAAGCAGTTCAGGGGGATAAATCCCCCTGAGCAT
>JAEZLF010000002.1 GCA_023435925.1 Bacillota bacterium | reverse complement strand
AACCTTCAAGTCCAAGATCGGCTATACGATCATCAATTTTTGCATTTCGTTTTCCCGCTTGGGATATACCAGACAAATCACCCTTAATATCTGCTAAAAAAACTGGAACGCCTATTGAACTGAACCTTTCACACAAAACCTGTAATGATACGGTTTTGCCGGTACCAGTAGCTCCAGCTATCAGGCCATGGCGGTTTGCCATATCCGGCAGGATACCTATTTCAGACTTTCCTTTCGCAAACAACAAGCTATTGCTAGATGACATATCGACACCCCTCGCATAAAATATTCGCTTTTAAATGTAAAATAATGACACTTAAATATTAACATAGCCCCAGTAAAATTACAATACGGGAGACGCTTCTCAACTTTTCATTATAATTTACCTAACTGGCAACTCATTAACGGATGATTACCGGATGTTGGGGACGTTTCTCAAATTATGGTATATGGGATGTTGGGGACGTTTCTCAAATGATATATGGTAGTAAGTGGCATTACTAATTCTGCATACAGTTATAAAGCACACTTTAGTGTGCATATTTGTAGGTAATTTGTATTTGAAGTAGTGCGCTTCGTCACTTAACTCAATCCAAATGAAACAACTCGATAAAATGATAATAAGTTTTAATGTAATGTCTCAATTTTATACTATTGTTGAGAAACGTCCCCCTAGCTCGTTCATTTCGATAAATCTAGAAACGCCATCTGACTGATTGCTGCCAATGATCCCTGTTGCCTTTTCTTTTAGTTCGCAGATTGCATTAGAAACAGAATAAAACTCATCACAGGCCTTAAGTAACGGAATATCATTGTGATTATCTCCGAAGCCAATGATTTTATCAAATTTATATTTCTCTCTTATGTATTTAACCGCATTGTACTTAGATGCATGTGTACTATAGATCTCTAAATACCAGAGATTTTCATCATAAATGTCCTTATACAATGACATATCGATATCGGAATTCTCACTTATGATTTTGTGTACAGTTAGCAACTGATCATACTCAGCAATTAATGTAAAGTAAATAATGTTGTCTTCTGTGATTTTATCTATAAAATTATCAACTTGTTCAAATGATTTATAGTATTTCTGCACACGCTCATCATAAAAGTCTCTCAGCGGTTTGTCTTGGAGGTTCTCATAGTAAGTTACAAGCTTATCCCGATATATAGCATACATGAACCCGGAGATTTCGTTTTCTTTTAAAATTTCGATAATACCTCGAGCTGTTTTTCGAAAAATAATTTCAGTTTTTAAATATATATTTTTACAGAGGTCATAAATGACCGCACCATTCATAAGGACTATAGGAGTATTAATATTCAATCCTGAAAGGATTTTACAAGCAGACGCTGCAGTCCTTGCGGTAGCAATGGAAAAATTACCGCCTTCGTCGATGAACGTGTTCAATACACTTTTCGTAAATTGGCTTACTTCCTTATTCTTATTTAGTAAAGTTCCATCTAAATCAGAAATATATAATGTTCTTGATTTCAAAACTTACCTCCTCACTGGGGACGTTTCTCAATTTTCTACACGTATTAGGATTAGTTTACAATAGTATTTATTGCAATACAAATAAATATTTCAGGCCTGTTAATAAAATTCACATTTCGTTTACATGAGAAAGGAAATAGAATAATCGTTTAGAAGATCGTAAACTTATAGATGCAAGATAATACCTAAGATGAGAAAAGCATAGTATTAATAACAAGATGTAAAAATACCCAAAATACGCAGTAATAAGCTAGTTTACTATCAAAATCATTCTACATTTTACATCCTAAAACTTAGTCGTGATTGCTAATTCATTAAATAATTTACGATAGGTTAAATCACTTTTACATATCAACTCAAATCCACGGTCACACAACTTTGAGCAACCTGATATTGTAATATTATATATATTATTGCAAATCTGTTTGTAACTTAGTCCACATAGAACCCTCAGCACATATGCTGTGAATGCCCTGAATTCACGGATTTTTTGCCTGTTCTGCGCTATAATTGTTTCATCATTAGGAAGCTTTAATTTTTTTAGTATATACGTTATCACATTTGCCGGGAAAGCCCCTCTGATTATTGTTCTCCTACCACTAATGTATTCGTTCTTAATAGGTTCCGCTAACTCATTTCTCAACTCACCTAAATCATTTACATCTTTCCGTTTAGTAACAAAACAGTAGTATTGCTTTGCAAATCCTTGCTTGTTACATGAACCAAATATACCTTTAACAAATTTCATATCTATCAGACTATGCACATTTTTTCTTAGGCCAAGGTATATCCCATAGGAAGAATACTTATAATCTTTCTCTCTGCCTGCATATCCTTCAATGTCCTTGGGATTATTATGTATGTAAGCTGATACTGTTAAATTGTATCTTTCACTATCCAATATTCTGCTATGAAATCTTTCTTGAAAGACATGCCCGTGTCGTTTATACTTTTTATTGTAATAAAGGACATAGGATGTATTAATGCTGTGCATAAAGCTTGATATATCATAGCCTTTAGGATTCAAATGTATATGAAGATGATTATTCATCAAGCAATAGGCATAGACAGAACATTTGTATTTATCGGAGCACTTCTTCAACAGATAGAGATAAAAGTCCTTGTCTTCATCCTCTCTGAACAGCAGAATTTCAGAAATACTGCGGCAAATAATGTGGTATATTGCTAAATTATGTTTTTCCCGGGCTTTTCTAGGCACCCTACTCACCTCACTTTTTTCTACTGCCATCATATCATAGAACTGATGTTCTGTTAAACTATTTCCCGGATTACGCAAAGAGAAATTATCGTACCTGGAAATATAACAAATGAGATGCTTTACTCCCGCTTTTGAGAACTGTCCCCTATTGATTCTTTTTATAGCGACTTGCTAATTGACTTGTATTGGAACCCATTTATAGCGATAATCATACGATGAACATTGAATAAATTGCTGTATCTAAACATAATTGCAACTATCATACCCCTAAATCATCCCATATATTTAACATACATTTCTAATACTGCATTCATTTTTCGGCAATCATCAGAAACACCGGGTATTCACGTATATTTCCATCTCTCGATATTTTCTTCACTTCGTAGCATAATTTATATTGTATGTTTCTGAACCCTAACTTCTCCAATTGCCCAGCCAACACCTTCATATCAAAGCCATTATGCCCCGCAAATCCGTCCCCATGAAAGGATCCGTCTTCTTCATTTAAATCAGCTATACACAAGTATCCATTAGAACTCAATGCACAATAAAATTCCTTAATCACCTTATCCAAATCAATAATATGATGAAGTGTCATGAGGGTATAGATTATATTAAAGCTCCCATTTGGCAAGCTATCCTGAGCCAAATCAATATTCAGGGCCTCCATATTTTGTACGTTATTTAGTAATATTTTTTGACGTACAACATCTAGCATTCCTTCCGAGCTATCTCCAAGAATAACCCTACTCAAATGTGTATGTAAATTGAAGCTCAGTAGTCCTGTTCCACAGCCATATTCAAAGCCGGTCATCCCTCTCAGATCCGGTATGGCAGCAATGATCTCCTGTGCAATTACGGCTGCCCTCTCAATTCTTCTGGGTTCGTCGTCCCATCCGGCAGCCATCAAATCAAAGTTTTCTGCCATTTTATCCTCCTTGATTTGTTTTACAATGCTATCTTGCAGTGTCCTCAGAATTTTATGCAAAACCCTGTTTTGATTCCACGTTCAAAGCCTACCTTCTCATAAAAGGACAACGTACCTTCATCCTTTCTTCCGCTCATAAGCATTACCTTGTAGCAGCCATTCTCTTTAGCGGTTTCGATTGCCTTCTCCAGAACAGCTCTTCCAAATCCCATTCTTCTATAATTTCCGTGAGTTACCACATTCTCAATCAGACCGTAAGGGCATCCTCCCCTTGTAAGGTTCTTTACAATAACCAGGGTACATGATGCCACAAGAGATCCTTCAAAATCCACAACCCATATACTCTGACCAGGATTATTCATAATCTCGCCCCATATATTTCTCGTTGCTTCATCTCCACGTATATCAGGATCATCGGGATTCAAAAACTTATAAAGCTCCAGCAGCTTATCCAGTTCATCGTAGCGAATTTGCCTGGTTCTTAACATAGTAAACCCTCCGTAAAACTAAAACCAACCTGAATTTATTTGACACTCTCTTTGCCAAATCTAGTTCGCTCCAACCATTCTACAGCAAAATCGACTCCTGTTCTCATATCAAATAGACTGCATACTGCATTTCCCACCTGACCTTTTGTCACATATCCCGCAGCTTCAAACGCTTCACCTATTTGATCAAAATCATCGCTGTTGTATACAAAATCAGTAAACCATTTCCATACTCTTTCACCATTCTCCATTAGGGATGTTCCTGTTCGCTGCATTGGCATTTTATTGATAAGAGTCTCCGCGAGGTGAAAGCTTGTACAGTTACCAAAGCCCACTCCTAATAAGAGTACTTTTGTTCCTAACCCATACATTTTACCCAAAGGAGTTTCGAAACCAAACTGAGGGCTCAGAACATGTTTTTCTGTTATTCCTTCCGCATATTTTCCGATTGAGCAGAAAGAAACCTGTGGGTGATTGGAGCGCACAACTCCGGGAAATGTTCTAAACAACTCTGCAATTCGCCCCATGCCTCTTGTAGGAGTAATCTCCGGTATAAAAGCCGGCATGTTATGATAGATAAATTGTATCCATTCTTTGGGAACAGGTGGGTTCTCCCATTTTGCCGGATCACTCCAATCTCCGCTGTGTGCAGGCATTACAAGTGTTCCAGCTTCATTTATACTGTTGAGAGCACCGGTTGCCTTTAATAATGCTGTTACTACCGCTTGTGGTCCTCCGCAGACCCACCCGATGCTAGAAAGGGACGAATGTACCAGCAGTAAATCGCCTTTACGAACTCCTATTTTCTGAAGGTCTTGATAAATTTGATCCGATGAAACCGGTTTTTTTGTGGATTTTATGATATTTTCTTCACTCATGTATAATGCCCCTCAATACAACTGTTTTATACTAGTCTAAGATCCAGATTATGCATTCGATGATCCATACAATTTCTTTACATTTTTATTACGTAATTATGCTTTATTTCATATATCAGCCATACCGTTCCTACTACATTATCTTCACTGCATTGTTTCTAGAATTCTATCGCGTTTAAGAATGCATGTGCAAGAATCATATGCCCGATATTATTGGGGTGTACACGATCCCAGGTAAGGAAATTGGGGTGGTAATGTCTTAAAATGGTACTGAAGGCAGCCTGTGTATCGACATATAATGTGCCATATTTTTGGGAAATCTTTCGCACCTCTGCTCCGTATTGGTCCATAGTCGATCGCATAGCGTCATCAGCGTTGGGTTCTATGTAATAAGGTGTCATCAGTACCAGCCCTTTAAGCAGCGGTTTTGTTGAACTGACGAGTTCGTCAAGGGTACGGGAGTATTCTTCGATATAAACATGTTTTTCTGTTTCGAGTGATGAATCAAATTGACGCCAGACATCGTTTATGCCTATCATAATAGATAGCCAATCCGGCTTCTGTTCTATTATGTCTGTCTTCCAGCGGGCTTTCAGATCTCTGACGGTATTTCCGGAATTGCCCATATTGACAACTCGCACCTTTCGTTCTGGGTATTTTGCCATTAAATTTGCCTGAACGAAATTAACATATCCGTTGCCAATTGCCCCGAAAAGTCCTTCACCAACCGGCCTTCCCCGATCACAATCAGTAACCGAATCGCCAATCATAATAAGTTTGCTCCCTGTCTCAATAAGCATACCCAATCACTCCTTTGGGGGACGCTTCTCAACTACTATGATAATCCAAGTTAATCGATGATTTTTGAGAACTGTCCCCTAAATTTTTATTCTCCAATAATTTTTATCAACACTTTCTTTTGCCGCTTTCCATCATACTCTCCATAAAATATCTGCTCCCATGTTCCGAAATCAAGCTTTCCATCTGTGACGGCCGCAACTATTTCCCGACCCATTATCTGACGTTTAAGATGGGCATCTGCATTGTCCTCATATCCATTGTGCCTGTATTGCTTATATGGTTTTTCAGGTGCTAATGTCTCCAACCACTTTTCAAAGTCCTGGTGCAGTCCAGATTCATCATCATTTATAAACACACTTGATGTTATATTCATAGCATTTACCAGAACAAGTCCTTCCATTATTCCACTTTCATTGATACACTGCTGAACCTGAGAAGTTATATTGGTGTAGGCTCTTCGTGTTGGAATATTAAAGATCAGTTCCTTACGGTATGATTTCATTGTAATACCTCTTTCCCCAAACGGTTTCTAGTTTTCATTTGCAGGGGACGGGTGCAGGGGACGTTTCTCAACTTTTTATTTTTATCATTAATTATTTAGTTAATGATTGGTCCCCTTAACACAAATATCCATATAAATATTGAAACGTTTCCATACAATAATAGAAGTTTCATGGAAGTTGAGAAACGTCCCCCGTCTCCAACATCCCACGTCCTCCCTCACTCCATAGAATACTCGTGCAGTAGTTTTTCTTTCAGATCCCATAATGGCTTTGAGAGATCTACATAGTATTCGTGGGGGTTTTCGAACCTCTTTACTTCCTCCCAAAGTGTACCAACCTGCTCTTTGCAGTAGTTCCTAATCTCATCCAACTCCGGCATATTGTAAATACATTTTCCTTCTTCGAATATCTTTACCATCAGCTGCTTAGCATGAAAGTTTGTGACCGTCTTCCTCTTCCAGGTGAATTCCGGATCAAATATTACATAAGGTTTCGAGTCATCTATGGTTTCTTCATTCTTAGTAATGACATCTGCAATCGCCTTTCCACTGCTCCTGTCAAAAAGTCTCCATACCTTTTTAAACCCGGGATTCGTTATCTTTCCAACATTTTCGCTAAGTTTTATTTTTGGTATGATACGACCGTTTGTCTCAACCGCACTTAATTTATATACTCCTCCGAAAACCGGCTCAGACCTCGAGGTGATAAGCCTCTCGCCAACTCCGAATGAATTAATTTTTGCTCCCTGAGTCAGAATGTCCCGTATGATATATTCGTCCAACGAATTCGAAGCCACAATGCCACAATCCTCAAAACCAGCTTCATCTAGCATTTTTCTGGCTTCTATGGACAAGTATGTTATGTCACCTGAGTCGATTCGAATTCCCTTGGGCCTGAAACCGCGCGGCAGCACCTCTTCATTGAAAGTCCTGATTGCATTTGGTACACCTGATTTGAGCACATTGTACGTATCTACCAACAGCGTACAGTTCTCAGGATAGGTTCTTGCATAAGCTTTAAAAGCATCCAGCTCTGTTGGGAAAATCTGTATCCAACTATGAGCCATTGTCCCCAATGCAGGAATGCCAAAATCTCTGTCCGAGATCGTACAAGCTGTCCCAGCGCAACCGCCGATATATGCAGCCCTGGCACCATAAATCGCACCATCGGACCCCTGAGCGCGTCTCGAACCAAACTCCATTACTGCCCTACCCTGAGCTGCCCGTACAATCCTGTTCGCTTTTGTGGCAATCAAACTCTGGTGATTAACCGATAGTAACAGCATGGTCTCGATAAACTGAGCCTCTATGACAGGTCCCCTAACTGTTATGACAGGTTCATTTGGAAATATTGGTGTTCCTTCCGGAATGGCCCACACATCACAGGAAAATTTAAAGTTTTTCAGATACTCAAGAAACTTCTCGGAAAATTGCTTTTTATTCCTTAAATACTCAATGTCCCTTTCTGTAAAACTTAACTCTTGAAGGTATTCAATGACCTGCTCCACTCCGGCCATGATTGCAAACCCGCCCTCATCAGGAATCTTCCTGAAAAACATATCGAAATAAGCTATTTCATCTTTCATTCCGTTTACAAGGTATCCGTTTGCCATCGTTATTTCATAAAAATCCGTCAGCATTGTTAAATTCATTTTCTCCAATATACTCCCTCCACTGTATTGACAAAGAAACTTTAATTAGGCTCAAAATATACTCTAATCAAACTTTAATCAAACTTCAATCAAACTTCAATCGAACGAACCAACTCCACACCGCTGACTGCCATATTATATAACGCAACAGTATGGAGGAGATCACCATCGTGAAGTCCCAAGTCATATGTATCAACAGCATTAACCGGTACAATGATTCTGGATATCTCATTGTGCATGTTGAACCATGTTTTTAATGTAACAGCAAATTGCTGTATACAAATATCCGTACAGTCACCAGTAATAATGAAATTTCTTATTTGCTTATTCTGCGACAGCCATGCCTGAAATTCCTTCTCCAAAAAACCATTTGTGGAGTTCTTGGGAATAAGTGTGTATCCACCAACTGCCTTTAATTCATCAACAATCTCGCTTTCAGAAGTCCCTTGGATACAATGTGGTGGATATGCGCCAAATTCAGGTGATTCGTTCGTATGGTTGTCCGCAAATGCCAGTTTTCGTATCCCTCGCCTTCCACATTCCTCTGAAAGCTTTGCGATGACAGGTATCAAAGATTCTACTCTCTCGCTTTTAAGAGCTCCTTCTCTTGCAAATCCATTAATCATATCTATTATCACAAATACAGTTTGTTCACCTTGTAACTCGTTCAATGGCAGGGATGGCAAACTTGAAAGCATTGTGACTATTCCTTCAAGAGCGATCCTGCTTTTTTCTGATAACTCTAATTCGTTAATCATATTAACAATGCACCTCCATTTCATGCATAAAAATTATAGTATATCAAACTCCTCAGTATCTATTTCTTACTTTTTCCGCAAATCCTATTAAGTCATGTATTTCCAAAACTGTTCCGTCATCGAGTACAACTTTGCCGGAGTACCTTCCAAAAACCTGATGTGCTAAAGTTGATATAATACATGCATTCGTATCATCAATTCGATCAAACAAAGGCACGAAGTCCATTTCAAATCTTCCGTCAGAGGATGAGAATTTCCATGGCTTCATAAAATCATCGGAAGGAATATTAAAATACACTTGCTCCAGCTTATGGCAAACACCATCATAAAATAAGGCATTCTCGCTGGCAGCGCTTGTATCACCAAAACCGTATCCTATATTAAAGCCAAAGGGTTTGCCACCTATCCAAGCATTGCCGCTTCCCCAATACCATGTATTGTCATATGTCCATACTCCCCTACCCCAATCAAGTGTGCCGAAATCAACAGCATTATCAAATGTGCATATTTCACTGCCGAGCTGAGCATAGCCAGTGGCTTTCATACAGTTAATCTTTTGGTTGTAATAAAAAGCATGCGGTTTTTCCTTCCAGGGAGTAGCAATAACAATAGTATCCATTGGTGGTTGTTCAAGCTGTATTTCGCATTGAAACTCTTTCTTGTCATAAAATTGTTTCACACGACAAGATAGATATCGCTTCTCACCTTTTTTCACAAAATCCATCTTGAATCTATGGTTCTTAAAGTGTACATCACTCGTATTTGAATCCTCTGACAATCCTATTTTACCCCACGGTAAAAGTGTCAAAGCCGTAGCACTTTGGGCAGAGGGCTTATCCAGATCAAGAAATGACACCGCAACCATCCCCATATATGTCAGGTCAGCGATCGTTAGACAAACGACGTTACGGCCATTGGATACTGTATAATAATCCCACTCTTTAATTCTCCATCGGGGTGCTTTGATATCCTGCCTTCTGTATTCCTGTAGCATTGCTTTTGACCATCCTGGACTTTCAATACATCCATTGGAATTAAGAAGTCTTTGTTGGGTGGTGATTTCCTTTTGCACGATATCCAGCCCCCTTTATTTTACATTACAATACTAACTAACATTTTACACAATTCCTTTTCATCATTCAAGCAACTGAGCAAATAGTCCCGCGCAAAATCATTAACAATATCACTAATTAAGAAAAAAATCATAATACTTCTAAATAAACTGTTAGTAATATTGAACGAAATATTTTAAAAGATATATACTTGATAGCAATCTTTTCACCTTAAGCTCATTCACATAACTGGTTAAAGTTACATTTATCTACAACCTCGTTTCATTCCTGATTAATAATCAAATAATAATCATTTTATTTTAAGTTGTATTTTGCAACTATTAGTTATTGCAATTGTTGCACTCATGTAATATTATGAAAATGATCAATCAGGATGGATAATATTCTGCGTTATTCCGAATATATGGATTATTTCACTGCTTGATAGGATTGAACTGGATGTTTGTAAATACTGTAACGAGAATTAATTGAGGTTAAGAAAAGTCAGCCTTAGTTTATCGGAAAGTCTAGTTATTTTTATTAAATTGGAGTGATCAGAATGAACATAGTAAAGCAAAAAAGGCCTTCTTTCGGAAGCTGCGAGTGCGGCAACAACAGAAGCAGCAATAGCGACAGCTGCGGATGCAGTAATAACGACAATAGCAGCAGCGACAACTGTGGATGCTGCAGTAATGAAAAGCAAAAATATAAACTGCTGATAAATAAAACACCTGGAGTTAGCAGAAGAAATACACAAAAAAGAATCAAAAGCATCAAAAGCAGCAGTCCCTGCGGCTGCGGGTGTACTAACAGCATTAGCAGTGAGTCTGAAATATCGCATGACAAGATACAAATGAAATACTCTGATGGCTCCATATGGGTCACCGGCACTATTCCTACTTCTGCAGGTCCGGTGCAGCAAATTTCCACCTCCCTTACTTTTTCCGATATACTTGGGTCCATCAAAGCACGGTTGGGCATAAACAGGAATCATTATAAAGTCGAACCTGGGTTATATTGCGTTGGAACTCCTGATAACAATTCAATCGTGCTTGTTACTGCTAATTATAAAATGACCTTTGACAGCTTGCGAAGTGAGCTTTCAGGGTTGAATGCATGGTTGCTGGTACTAGATACCAACGGCATTAATGTCTGGTGCGCAGCAGGCAAAGGTACTTTTGGGACAAAAGAACTTGTTCACAGAATCGCTTTGGTCAAACTTTCATCCATCGTATCACACCGTAACATTATTCTGCCTCAGCTTGGAGCGTCGGGTATTGCTGCTCACAAAGTATTAAAGCAATCGTGTTTCAGGGTCACCTATGGACCTGTCAGAGCCAATGATCTGAAAGCATTTATTAATAACAATATGAAGGCAGATACAGAAATGAGAAAAGTCAAATTTACTTTTGTAGATCGTCTTGTGTTAACCCCACTTGAACTCATTACTACACTCAAAACTGCCTTGATTATATTCGGTGTGATGTTCCTGCTAAATTCTTTAAACATCAGCAATTTTGGGGTTAATGACGTATTCGCGCTTCTTGGAGCAATTTTTGCAGGGACAGTTCTCGCCCCAGCTTTACTTCCTTTTATTCCTGGCAGGGCATTTTCATTTAAAGGCGGCCTGCTGGGACTGCTATGGGCATTTTGCATTAATATAATAAATGGTTTTCCATCAACTCCGAGTTACGGCTGGCTGCTAGCATCATCATATTTTCTAATATTACCTGCTACTTCAGCTTACCTGGCTATGAATTTTACAGGCTGTTCCACTTATACTTCGTTTTCTGGTGTAAAGCGCGAAATGCAGGTTGCACTGCCCTTGATCGTCATTTCCTTTGGAATGGGTATGATAATGTGGCTTGTTGATTTAGTCATAAGAATAACCGTATAAAAAGGAGGTTGTAATATATGAAACATAAGTATTTAAGAAACGTAGCTACACTGGAGTTGGATCAGAGCAAATGTACCGGATGCGGTATATGTACAAACGTTTGCCCCCATAGTGTTTTGTCAGTCATAAATGGCAAAGCTGAAATTGTAGATAAAAACGCCTGCATAGAATGTGGTGCATGTACATTAAACTGCGCGTTTTTAGCTTTGAGTGTAAACCCAGGTGTCGGATGTGCCGCAGCTATTATACAAGGACTCCTTACAGGCAGTGAACCTTCCTGTGATTGTTCCGGTTCTGGCAATGATTGCTGCTGATATTAAAATACATTGAGGCTGAGTTAAAATATGAGTAGCGATTTCAGTTGCGAAGTTATTCATTTTATCTGATCATTATAGTAGAATAAGATAAGTTTTGGAGGTATTTATGCACGAACGCGAAGAGCAAAAGCAATTGCGCGAATATATCCGATTACTTGAAAGAAAGCTTGGAGCTCTAAATGACCATGAATTGTCCTGTTGCGGTATTTCAATGGCACAGTGCCATGCCATTGTTGAAATTGGACGTGCCGGAAATATTTCACTAATTGACCTGGCAAATCTATTGAATCTGGACAACAGTACAATGAGCAGAACTGTTAATAATCTGGTCAATAGTGATTATGTCAGCCGTGAGCTTTCTCCCGTTGATCGTAGATATGTCACCATTTCTCTCACCGACAAAGGTAGCCAGCTTTTTAGCAGTATTGAAGATAATATGGAGGAAAAATTCATAACAATATATGATTCTATCCCGGAAAATAAACGAGCTCAGGTACTAGAAAGCTTGAAGCTGCTGAGTGATGCATTCAATAATTGTTGCTGCTGATTTATGTTAAAAAGCAGATATTGTATAGGGCTTGCGATTCGTTCAGCATACCCTGATTACTTTGTACTGTGCAGCTGTTGACTGAAATACCAACAGTTTATCGGACTTCAAATGTCCAGCTGCATTTTATAATCGTCCATGACATAGCCGCTTCCAATATCCGTTACCATTTCTTCTACAATTGTAAAACCCATTCTCTTGTATACTGCTACGGAATTATCGTTGTGCTTATTCACTGTTAGCCAAATGTGGTTTATACCTCTCTCTTCTGCCATTTTCAAAAGCACCTCAAGCATTTTTCTCGAAATACCATAACCACGGTAGTCCTTCTTCACATATAGTTTGCTTAGAAAAATACTATTATTTAATACTTCAGGCTTAGCAGCACAGTATCCTGCAAGTTGGCCATCATAATATGCCATAAAGTAGCGATACCCATTTGTGCTGATGTCACGAAGAATTACCTCAGTACTCTGATATTTTCTTAGCATGTATTCTACCTGAGGCAGTCCGATAATCGGCAAATAATGCTCTGTCCAAATTTCTGCAGCAAGACTCGACAATTCCTCGGCCTTTTGCTTTTCTTCCGCATTCAGTTCTACAAGAACAATATCTTTCATAATATCACCATCCAATATTTATTACTTCTCTTATGCCTATATATACCTCTATATGGGTCGTCTATGAACGATAGCAGATTTGACTTTGCTCATCATTTCACTCTGTCCAACGCTTTTAGTATACCATAATGCACGGTCTGAGGCCATAGCCTTCAATCATGTCACATGCATCTCTATTTTCGTCACCCTGATGAAAAATCTCCATTCAATTATCAACTTTATGTAGTACTATTTCATGCCGCTTCTGATTCATACCGCTTCTGATTCATACCGCTTCTGATTCATGCCGCTTCTGATTTCATGTATGAAGTTGAGAAGCGTCCCCTGCTTTTTATCTATTTGTTATTTTGCTGACGTTTTTGATAATAATGGATAGCGAGCCGTCCGGATTATTAACAAATTCAATTTTGTCGTTACTATCGGCATATTCCAGAGGAAAATCGATTACAATTCCAGTGTCTGTCTTTATCTTATGTGTCCGGAATTTTTTTTCAACTAACTTGTCCGGAATAGAAATTTCCTTTTCACTAATTCCCGCTTTCGCGATTTCTTCAACATATTCATGCTTGATATCCATATCCTTTTCAAATACCTTATCAGCAATTTGCTGGATCTGAATTGCTGACGTCTCCTCTAGGCTTTCTGATACCGCTTTTTTCAGCATAATTGTTTTCTCAAAATCTTCATCAAAATATTTCTTATTCATATTTTTAGTGACCTTATCAAGAATTTTGAGCTTCTCATTGTCGGATAATTCGCAGCTGGATTCAAGCAAATATTTAGACAGATAAAACTCCTTTTCACCGTTGATCTCAAACTTCTTTTCAACCAGCCGTATACTGAAATCAGACAAGCTAATGAGTACACATTCCTCAAGCTTCTGTCCATCTTGAGGCAATAAAGTCTGATGGCGTATGATCGAGTTAATATTTCCCGACTCAAAATTATTTACCCAATGAGTAAATCCTTCTTTATAGTTTAGCTTCAAAACGCCAAGATATTTCTCCCCTCCAATTTGTGTGATGCAGCAAACCAAATCGGCGGATGGTATGTCAATATTTTTCTTCATCATTTCAAAGAATCTGTTTGCTATCTCTTCGGTTATTGGTAAAAAATCTGCTTCATTCTGATTCAGTGATTGACACAGGCTCCTAAAACCATTATCTGCTCCCGTGAACATAGCAGTTTTGGTATTCGGATCGTTCAACACCTTTTCAATATGTTTTGTAAGATAGTACTCCAGATCTCCTGAAATTTCTAATTCCCCCTTAGAAATAACTGGGATTCCGGTATTTGCATCCAGCACATGTAAAACAGCCCTTATTACTGAAATAATATCGTCCATTATATCTCCCATTCGCAATCAAGCTCATTTCAGCCGCACACTACTTCATAATTACCCACAGGCGACTTATTTCAGAGTAGACTATATAATTTATTCTGAGTTATGTCAATAATGAACATTTTTCAATAGGCTTATTTCAATGAGCACTTGCGAGAATTGTACGCCAAATCGCGTTATTGCAACACAAAATACGCTGCGGGCGCTTTAGTGCCTTCCTTACGCGTTTTGTGTGTATCGCGCTGCGAGCATTTTAGCCAATGCTCCTTCAGAGGGGGGGATTGAACCCACCACTGAAACGTGAATCCGTTTATCCCCAGCCACGCGTTTTTTGTCCAATGGGCAAAAATATACTCTGAGGCAGAGGTCTTAGGAGCATTTGATAAATCAATATTTCGGTTCATCAGAATGAAAAGGTCACAATTTGTAAATAATATCCTATAGGAGGTTATTATCATGAATAACACGATTTTAAAGCTTGATAAAAGAAGTGAAATAGGTGGCGGAAGAGCCAGAAGACTAATTGAACGAGGTCTAATACCAGCTGTTGTATATGGAAAAAATACTCCATCAACCGCTGCGATGGTAAATGCATCTGAACTGAGAAGATTTCTCAGGGTCAACGGAAAAAATGCTTTTTTTAATGCAGAATTCGCTGAAGAACATGAATTATCCATGTTGATTAAGAACATACAATATGACCCTGTCAGCAAGGAAATCATACATTTAGATTTGCAGAAGGTGAATCCTGATGAAAAGATTCAGGTGCAAATACCAGTGAAGGTGACAGGTGAGGAGAATGTTAGAAAAGCTGGAAACACCGTTATCCACCAACTGAATTCCGTAGAAGTGGAATGCCTGCCGGTAGAAATTCCTCCATATATTGTTGCCGACATAACCGGGTTCAACCCAGGCCGCAGTATTACAGCAGGGAGTCTCGCATTACCGTCTGGGATATCCATGTTATCAAACCCAGATCAAATCATCGTGACTGTAAAAGGCCAAAAGGGACAAGATTGACAATTTTTAGGGGACGCTTCTCAACTTTACTCATTTTTCATAAAAAGTTGAGAAGCGTCCCCTATCGGACTTTATCGGGCGGAGCGTCTCCTATAGGATGAGAAATTGAGAAGCGTCCCTATTCCTGCTATTCCTGATCCCTGCCTATTTAGCTTACTTCTTCGTCGTTGAGGAATCTGAACTGCGATATATACAGGTTGTAATACTGACCTCGGAGCTGTATCAATTCCTCGTGGGTTCCTGCTTCCACGATACCGCCGTCTTCAACTACCATGATGCGATCTGCATTACGTATCGTCGAAAGCCTGTGTGCAATGACAAAGGAGGTTCGGCCTTTCAGCAGCTTCCTGATACCTTGCTGTACCAAGCGCTCTGTATGTGTATCGATACTGGCTGTAGCTTCGTCCAGAATCAGTATCCTGGGATCCGCAAGGAGTGTTCTGGCAAAAGCGATAAGCTGCCTCTGTCCTGCCGAAAGCCGCGTACCTCTCTCATTTACATCGGTATCGTACCCCTTTTCAAATTTCATGATAAAGTCATGCGCCGATACTGCTTTGGCAGCAGCAATAACCTCCTCATCTGTTGCGTCCAACCTTCCGTACCGGATATTTTCCTTAATCGTCGTCGCAAACAGGAAGGTATCCTGAGGCATTGTTCCAATTTGGCTTCTCAGTGTTTCCAGCATAACATCATTCAGATTGTGCCCATCAATCAACACTTCTCCGGATTTCACTTCGTAGAATCTGCTGATGAGGTTGACCACTGTCGTTTTTCCTGCTCCAGTGGATCCCACCAGTGCAATGGTCTGACCGGCATCTACCTCAAAACTGACATCCTTCAAAACCGGCTGATCCTCATCGTATCCGAATGTCACATTTCGGAATGTCACTTTGCCCTTTATTAGCGGCATGGGCTTTGCATCCAGTCGATCTTTAATATCCGGCTCTATGTCCAAAATTTCAAAGATTCTTTCTGCACCGGACATATTCGTCACAAGCTGATTATAAAAATTACTGATATTCATAATGGGCTGCCAAAACATTGACACATAGCTTGTAAACGCAACAAGGAGTCCCGGAGTAATGGATTCTGTCGTAATCAGGCTTGCACCAAACCAGAATACAAGTATTGTACCGACTCCCCATGACATTTCCACAATCGGCCAGAAAAAGTCATTCATTCGGACTGCTCTCACAAAAGCTGTCCTCTGTTCTTTTAGAAGGTCCAGGAAGATCCCGGAGGTGCTGTTCTCGGCTGCAAAGCTTTGAACCACCCGTATGCCCGAAAAATCCTCATGGGTGAACGCATTCATGTTAGAATTCTTTTTTCTGAAGATCTGCCATCGTTTTCTGGAAACCGTCATGACAAAAAACATTACAACCATCATGACCGGAAGTGTCGCCAGTGCCACCAGTCCCAGTCTGTAATTCATGACCATCATAATTACCACAACAGAGGATATTTTGACAAGCTCAGGGATCAGTGTGGTAACCGAGTTGGTGAAAAGATCATTCAGTGAGTTCACATCCCCGATGATTCGCGCCAATATCTTTCCGGTCGGCCTGTTATCAAAAAATGAAAATGACAGCTTCTGTATGTGTGTATACAGCTGTTGCCGTATGGTAAGCAGTATCCTGTTGGATACCCTGCCCATGGTAGTAACCCTAAAGCGCGAACACATCATTGCTACTGCATTCAGTACAATCATTGTCCCACCGATAATCAGCAGCTTCTCCCAGTCCCCCGATTCAATATATTGATCGATTCCCACCTTTAAAAAGTAGGGGTTTAGAAGCTCTACGACAATTGCAGCAGCCATGAGCAGCAAAGTCTTTACAACCGCTCCGCCGTAAGGCTTCAAATATGATATCAGCCGTTTTATAATAACAATATTCAGGCTTTCCTTTAAATGCTCATCTTCCCTGAAGTTATTGATTGGCAATTAAACCACCTCTTTCTCCAATGCTTCCACGTAATCACGATATTGCTCACAATACGTGTCATAATATCTTCCCCGCATATCGAGAAGCTCCTCATGTGTGCCTCTCTCAACAATTCTTCCGCCTTCAAAGTACAATATTTCATCTGCATTTTTTACAGCGGATACCCTATGTGCAATAATAAAGCGGGTGACACCTTTTCTTCGCTCCATTGCTTTCTGAATCACATACTCGGTCTCCATATCAAGAGCAGATGTTGAATCATCCATAATGAGAACCTTAGAGTTTCTTGCCAGTGCCCTTGCGATTGAAATCCTTTGCTTTTGACCGCCCGAGAGGCCGATTCCGCGTTCTCCTATGACAGTATTGTAACCCTCGGGCATTTGTGATACAAACTCATCCACCATGGCATCTCTGGAAGCTGACATAAACGCTTCATCCGTAATATCATACGCTCCAAACCGGATATTCTCCTCTATGGTGTCAGAAAACAGGAAGGTATCCTGCATTACTACGGAGACATTTTTTCTCAACACTGCCAGATCCATTTCCTTCACATCGATTCCATCAAAGCACACTTTTCCTTCAGAGCAGTCATAATATCGGCCAATAAGGTTAATCAGTGAGGTTTTGCCGGCGCCTGTAATCCCCATAATTGCAATGGTGCTTCCAGGCTTTGCATTGATATTGATATCCTTCAAAACCATCGTGCCTCCAAAGTCAAACCCGACATTTTCAAACACAACGTGTCCTTGCAGATCTTCCGGCTGCTGAGGATTATCACAATTTTTAATGGCAGGCTCTTCGCTGAAGATCTTTTCAACCTTTTTGATTGACGCCATACACTGGGCTAACACATTGGTAAGCCATCCCATCATACGCATAGGCCAGATCAGCATGAAAATATAGTTGCTAAAGGCAACCAGTGTACCCAGCGACATTTCACCACCAATAACAAAATATCCTCCGAAGCTGATGACTAATACAAGTACAACATTAGACAGAAACTCGATGGCCGGATTGTACTTCGCCATTATTCTTGCCTGCTCAAAGTTTATATCGTAGTTTTCTTCATTTTGGCGGAGAAATTTCTGAATCTCATACTTTTCCCTGCCAAAAGCTTTAACCAGTCTGACTCCCGCAATATTTTGCTGAGCTGTTGTATTTAAAACTGCCCTCTGATCACTAATTTTCTCATATGTTACACCGATACGCCTCTCTAATTTAAACACGATATATTCTATGATCGGCATTGTAACCAGACTTATCAGCGTAAGCTTCCAATTGATCGTGAAAAGTATTACTGATGCGATAACAAAGTAGACACACTGTTCAAGGAAGAGCATAATGCCATAACAAATGGCATTCATAATATTGTCCGCATCCTCCTTAATTCGTGACATCAATTCTCCCGTATTGTTTTCGTCAAAGTACGAAAAGGAAAGCTTCTGTATATGGTCAAATAGACTTTTTCTCAGCTCCAATATAACATTTGAGCTTGTGATATCAAAGCTGTATTCCTTAGTATATCCCAGAACTGCACGCCCTATTGTAATTCCGGCCAGCATGAGCAGAGCAGTTCTCAGATATACCATATCTCCGTTTTTAATAACTCTGTCAATGATTTGCCCAACCAGATAAGGGTTGAACATATCCAGCACAATAGATGTCAGCATAGCAGTAACCGCAATACCATACTTCCACCATTGCTTTTTCATAATCTTTAATAACCGTCTCAATCAAATTCCCCCCAACATTCGTTGAATACTTAGATGTCAGCCCCTCTCCGCTGCCTGGTTCAGACGAAAAGAGGCCATGGATACGATTCCACGGCCATTGAGTAAACAAAACAAAAGGCCGCGGGCATAACCCGTGACCTTATCATTTCGAAAGACAATTACACTTTGTCAGCTGAAACAAATGAGTAAGGCAGGGCTATCAGAAACTGCAAATTTGCCGGCTTTATTAAATTGAACTGTCGATGCTGATCTGATTCTAAATGCAATTTGCAACATTCTCCTGCCTCCTTAAACTCGAATTTATAAAACTCACATCCCCTATGTTAAAACAAAAAATATCCAATGTCAAGAAGTTTCTTACAATTCGCTGGTAATTGTTTGTGACTATTCAGGGGACCGCCACCTTTGCTTTTCCACGATTAAGCACTGCAGGTACTGTTCGGTACTGTGCAGTACTGTTAGGTATGAATTATCTAAGCAAAAACACAATCTTTGTCAGAAGCTCACTTTCCGGAACTTCTTCAGGAGAATTCAAATAGAACTCGTACACTGTACCGGTTGGTTCATACCCATTTTCGACTACCCATTGATTCATGACGTCATAGGCTGCAGCCGAATCAGTATAAGAACCTTTGTGCATGACGGTTACTTTTTTTCCGGCCGGAATCCTACCTCCTTTGACATTTCCCTTTCCCGGAAAATAACTCTTTACAGGAAAGCCCATTTCAACATCCAGATTCTCCATATCCATATTGAAATATGCCACATACGGTGCATCAGCAGGCTGCTCTCCGACTTCATTCAAATAAGCAGTAATTGCATCATAAGCCTCTCCGATCACCTGTTGAAGATTTTTCACCGATGTTATTGTCCTTACTACCACAGCTGGCTGTTCATCTGTTTCCATCATTTCAATTTTGTACTCCACCTAATCTTCCTCCTCCATCAATTTACTTTCATTTTGCATCTAACCATTTGCATCTAATTTGCACATTATCTGTGCAAGCTCCCAATGCATCCATTGCTATAAACAGCATATCAATCAAGAGTGACAACAGTCTGTCATATTTGAAGAGGTTAAGAGAAATTTTCCAATTCCCTCTCATTTCCATAATCAGCTCATATGAGCTATGTTTGCAAACCCTAGTACCCGTTTTTTGATCTTCATCCAATTTTGAAGCAGCAATAGCTATAACCATTATTACCGTCCTATTACAACATCCTTAAAAAAAGTTTAATGAACAGGAAATCACGCTGCAAATGTAGAAATGTTTTGTCGAATAAAAGATTATACTAATTGGATAAAGGAGCATCTGATGAAACATTTGATCAAAATGAAACGATTGCTTACAGCTATAGCTGCACTAATGATTCTTTCTTTTATGCCATCTTTACTCATTCATGTGAGTGCTAATTCAGAGGAAAGCAGGAATATGCGCGGGGTTTGGGTTGCCTCTGTTGTAAATATAGACTACCCGGCAAAGCCCACAAGCAATCCGGAGATTTTGAAAAGCGAAGCACTGGCAATACTGAATGAATCCCAGAAAGCCGGTCTTAATGCTGTCTTTTTACAGGTAAGACCTACAGCAGATGCTTTCTACAAGTCCGACTATTTCCCATGGTCGAAATTTCTGACCGGCACCCAGGGCAAAGCGCCTGATAATGGTTTTGATCCACTGGAATTTTGGGTAGCTGAAGCCCATAAACGTAATATTGAACTCCATGCCTGGATAAATCCATACCGGATCACAAAAAAGACCGCATCCGAAGCAAAACCAACCGTCAGTTCCCTTCATGCTACCCACCCCGCCCGCTTGCACCCGGAATGGGTAGTGAAATATTCTGATAATAATCTTTATTTTAACCCCGGTATTCCGGAGGTTCGAAAGCTCATTGTGGATAGCGTGCTTGAGATAATCAACAAGTATGACGTTGACGGAATACACTTTGATGATTACTTCTATCCCGGTAGATCATTTGATGATTCAAAAACATATGCCACGTATGGAAAAGGCTACTCCAATATAGGAGACTGGCGGCGCGAGAATGTGAATATGCTTGTTTCTGATGTTTCGAAGGCAATAAAAGCTACAAAGAAGAATGTTCGTTTCGGTATCAGCCCTTTCGGTATATGGGCAAATAAGGCAAACAACTCTTTAGGCAGTGATACCAAAGGCATGGAGTCCTATTATGACCATTATGCTGATTCCAGGTATTGGGTGAAAAATGGTATGATCGATTACATTACGCCGCAGCTTTACTGGAATATCGGATATTCTATTGCGGATTACAGCAAACTGCTTACCTGGTGGAAAAATGTAGTAAGCGATACAAAGGTTGATTTATACATAGGTCATGCGACATACCGAGTCGGAAACGCCAGTGCGTCAAGTCCGTGGTATGGTATTGCCGAGATTGAGAGGCAGTTGCTCCTGAACCACAAAACGCCGGAAGTTAAAGGGAGTATTTTTTATAATTATACTTCACTGGCAAATAATCCGGGACTCGGAGCAACGATCAAAGCCATTTATGAAGTGCAGGACGGAAAACAGGCTGCTACCCCGGTAACTGTCTCACGACCATCCGGAAATATATCAACCAGTTACAATAAATACTATCTTAATGGTACTTCAGATCCTGGAAAGCCTCTGTACCTAAACGGCAAGCCGGTAGAAAACCGGTCACCCAAAGGGTATTTCGGTTTGCTTGTGGATCTGAAAAATGGAAGCAATACTTTTGCGTTTACACAGGAGGGCTCCTATATTACACGTATAATAAACAGGACGACCAGTTCCAACGTGCAGACAACGCTGAGTAAGGCAGAAATACCGTCTGCCTCGCTCTTCCCCCAGACTCAGGAATATTGGATGCCAGGCGAGAAAATAACGCTATCCTGCCAAGCTCCCACAGGTTCCACGGTAACAGTAAAAATCGGTGGCAAGAGCTACACGATGAAATCCTCTTCATCATCAAAAACCGCCAGCCTTACTGCAGCCAAATACACCTACACATATACCATACCGGCTTATAGCGGAAACCCCCGCAATATAGACCTGGGAGCACCGGTGTATACAATGAATTACAAGGGTACGCTAAAAACAGCCAAAGCACCTGCAAAGATTGGTGTAATCATGGAAGGCTCCCCGTTTTACGCTGAAATATCCAAGGAGGATATTGATACTTTTGAAACACCGAACTCTGCTAATGGCGCCGCTTTTGAGCTACGAAAGGGAATGGTGGACTATGTAACAGGAATGACCGGAAGCTATGCAAGGCTATCCTCCGGCTTATGGGTTAGGAAGACCAGCATTGCAACATACAACTCCCAGGTACAGCTGAAAGCAGCAGTGGAAAAAGCAACGTATCAGACCGGAGAAAAGTGGGATACCCTTGTGTTGAATTATCCTTCATCCATGGCTGCAACCGCAGGTTTCGACGGATCAAAGCTGACAGTCAATATTTCCGCTGCCGGATCCGGCGCTCTTCCGATTTTGCCTGAAAACTCTCTGTTTTCATCCGTTTTATTCACAAAAAAGGGCAATCAGGGCCAATACCAATTGATACTGAAGGCTGGACAAGCAATCGATGGTTATTATATAGAAAAGACAGCATCCGGAATAATTCTGCATATAAAGAGGCCTGTAAAAGCCGCCATTGGAGACAAACCATTATCCGGAATCAAAATAATGATTGATCCCGGCCATGGAGGAAGTGACAACGGAGCAATCGGACCCCTCGGAACAAAGTATGCAGAAAAAACAATCAATCTGAACACTTCACTTAAGATGCGCACCGAGCTTCAGGCACTAGGCGCAGAAGTGCTTATGACAAGAACCGGCGATGTTGATGTGTCCCTTTCCGACAGGCTTACAGCTTCAAGGAAAGCACTTCCTGACATGTTTCTTTCCGTACACGCAAACAGCATGGCTGACAATGTGGACATATCAAAGATAAACGGGTTCTCTGTACACTACAAAGAAACACTTTCCAAGCCCCTGTCCGAGGTATTACTAAATCAGGCAGC
Organism: Bacillota bacterium; assembly: GCA_023435925.1. Classification (GTDB taxonomy): domain Bacteria; phylum Bacillota; class Clostridia; order Acetivibrionales; family DTU013; genus JAEZLF01. Next base: position 3,555 of record JAEZLF010000002.1, on the reverse strand, counting down.
GGAAATCGGACGCACTCCCAAGGGCACCCGGTATAATAATTTCTATGTAGTCAGGGGTACCTGGACACCATCTATGTTGATCGAAAACGGCTTTGTTCCAAACCCCGGAGAATTTGAACTGTTGATTGACGAAACTGAACAAACCAAATTGGCAAAAAGCCTCGCCGAAGGCATCGTAAAATACTTCACACGATAAGGGGACGCTTCTCAACTTTACACCAAAAGCATTGGAACCATGAAAATCATGGGGACGCTTCTCAACTTTACACCAGCAACATATAGTAACCATTTCAAAGCGGGTCATTCTCTGCAGAAAAGAGAACGGCCCGCTCTTTCTTTTAAACCGTTCTTTATGTTACCTATTGTTCTATCTGTGATACCTTGAAAGGTATCCTCTGCTTTTTTTCAAAAAGTTGAGAAACGTCCCCTCTATATCTCTCTATAGCTCCATTGTTAAAAAAGTTGAGAAGCGTCCCCCTTTTTTTATTTTCCCTATTGACATGATGCTTTATATGTTATATAGTTAGTTACACAAGTAATTAACCACTTAACCAATGAACGGAGGTGCGACAGTTGAAGCTTGATTTCAATAATGAAAGATCCATCTATCTTCAGATTGCCGAGAGCATTGAAGATGACATTATGAAAGGTATCATCGAAGAAGAGACCCAGATTCAGTCAACTAATCAGATGGCAGTTTTATACAAAATAAACCCGGCAACGGCCGGAAAAGGCATAAACACACTGGTAGATCGCGGAATTCTATATAAAAGGAGAGGAATAGGTATGTTTGTATCAGACGGAGCAAAGAAGATGATTCAGAAAACGAGAAAACGAGATTTTTATGAAAAATACATCGCCTCTCTTCTCAATGAAGCCAAGACGCTTGATATAGGAATCGATGAACTGATTGAAATGATCAGAAATGGAGGCAAAGAAAATGAGTGAGATGATATTGGAAACAAAAATGCTTCAAAAAAGCTACGGTAGTGTAAAAGCACTCAAAGATTTTACTGTCAGGCTGGACAGCAATAAAATATACGGCCTTTTGGGTCGGAACGGAGCGGGGAAAACAACCTTTCTAAACCTAATTACTTCCCGGATATTTGCAGATAGTGGTGAGATAATGCTATTCGGGCAGAATGCCGTTGAGAATCAGGAAGTACTTCCAAAAGTGTGCTACATGCCTGAGAAGAACTTATTCATTCCGAGCATGAGGGTCAATCAAATCATTCGATCCGCGGCGGAATTCTATGAGAATTTTGATCTGGAATATGCCAACCTCCTCTGCTCAAAATTTGGTCTGGAAAAAAAGAAGAAATATAAAGCTCTTTCAAGAGGCTTTGAATCAGTTTTAAGGGTTGTTATCGGCCTTGCTGCCAGAACTCCCTTAACAATTTTTGATGAGCCGGTTCTTGGCCTAGACGCTGCAGTAAGGGATTTATTTTACAAAGAATTGATTGAAGACTATATGGAACATCCACGCACATTTATTGTATCAACCCATCTTATAGAGGAGTCGGCAGATATTTTCGAAGAAGCTCTAATTATAAAAGAGGGTGTTTTGGTAGAACATCTTTCTGTTGAAGAGCTTAAAGAAAGGGCTCGTTATATTTCCGGAAAAGCTTCATCCGTTGATGCGGCGATTGCTGGTCTGAAGGTTCTTCACAGCGAAATGGTCGGCAATGTTAAGGTATGTGCGGTATTCGAACACTTTACCGATGAAATATATAAGAAGATGGAAAGCTTTGAAGTGGACATATCTCCAATTCCGGTTCAGAAGCTTTTCATCTATCTAACAAATGTAATTCCTCGAGCAGGCTCCAACTCAAATGCAGTATAAATCTACAAGGGCAGAATGATTAAAACATGAATCAGGAGGGAAAGAAATGAACAGACTTGTAAAGTGTATCCATTTTCAATTGAAAACTATGTTAAGAAGCTCAGCCATTTTTATTGCCATCTACTTTGCTTCTATACTTGTTCTTCAGCTATTTTTGACCATTAGTGTATCAAATTCAGGCAGTGGCTCTAATTCCGGCTTTTTTATCGGCGGCGGAATCTATATTTTTATCTATGTCATTGCTAATTATAAAGAAATGTATAACTATTTGCTGATGTTTGGGAATACCAGAAAAAATATATTCCTTTCAAACGCCATTGTTTCAGTAATGCAGTCGATCTTATTCGCTGCGATCTCAGTAATACTCATATTAATAGGAGACATTGCATCAAGGACTTTTGGTTTCGGCCAGCCAGGCGAGAACAGTCTGATCAGCCTCATTTACAATGGTTCCAGCTTGGCTTCCGAATTTATTTGGCTTGCAGCATTTTTCTGCATGATATGTTCCTTTTCATTCATTTATGGTTCGCTGGCGTATAAATTCGGCAATGTATTTATCACCGTATTCTGGGTTAGTTTCGGGCTTTCCTTTGTAGCTGTTCCGGTCCTTGCAGAAAGTAACAGCGGGAGATTGCTTGTTAAGGCATTATCCATGTTCTTCAGCATAGGAAATCCAAACGGTATACTATTAGCACCGATAAACTTTGTAATCGCCGCAATACTTTTGGGTATGGCATCCTTTGCAATATCAAGACGTCAGCCTCAAACAGCCTGAGTGATTCTTGTACAGAAAGCGGGTGCAATGCAGCAGAGGGATGGGTAGAAAGTTGAGAACCGTCCCCTCCCCCCTCCCTCAGTCCCTTCCCTCACCCTCACTCCCTCAGCAAAGATAACATTCAACAGAGGATAGGGGAGAAAGTTGAGAACTGTCCCCTCCTTTTTTATCCTTCGAAGGTTTTCAGCAGCCGCAGATAATGACTGGCCTCTCTTAGTGTATGATCTCCCAACAGCGGAATAATGATTGATTTAATATTGCACTCAAGCAGTCCTTTTGTGCCCTGTGCTTTAAATTCACGAATGTCCTTTGTTGCTTTCAAACTTTCATTGGTAACCTTAGCAATCGGCAATGTCTTATCCATAGCATTTTTCGCTTCTTTTGTAAGCTCATCAAACTCATTTCCAAAGTTATTTGCAGTCTTGATTAATTCCTCCTCTGTTGGATCCAGCAAACCACGAATGAATTTCGCATGCTCAGCCATAATCCTGTTCCAGAATGCTTCCTGCTCATAAGCTTCTCTCTGAATATCGACTTGCTCTCTGCTCTGAAGTCTCTGAATAATTCTCAGATAGAGCTTTGCTTCTCGCAGGATATGGTCAATCAACAGTGGATAATTAACCGTGAACATCTGACACGAAATGACGTTGGATAAAATATTTGTCTTAAACTGGATAATTCCTGTGATCAGGCCGATGGCCTTCTGGTTTAGCAGAAAAACCCTTTCCTCAAGCATCGGGTTACAAGCCTTCAGCCCGCCACCCATTAGCCCTGTCTCTGCCTGTGTGATATTTGTCGGAATTGCGATTCCGGTAAAATATGCCGACTGCATTTCGGCATTTAGTGTGTACTGTGTAACGACCTCTCCGGATTGCAATACATCCGGACTCACAACGCCATTGGAAAGAGAAACCGTTTCAGCCAAAAGGCTATCAAA
>JAEZLF010000272.1 GCA_023435925.1 Bacillota bacterium | reverse complement strand
AAAATCAGGGGTACACCATCGGGAAGAAGAATGTGCCTTATGAATGGAGGTACCATACCGGATAAAGGAAATTATGCGGTTTACCTAAAAGATACAGGACTTAAGCTGGGTGAGCTGCAGGAGGAATTTGTATTTGAAAGCAGAATCGGAGAACGTTTTTTTCTGGGAAGCTCCGTGTGGAGACTTGAAAAGATTGAAAAAGACAGGGTCATTGTTAGCCACTCCGACGCATCCGGCGCAAAAATACCATTCTGGATGGGTGATCAGATACTGCGAACCTATGAGACAGGAAAGCGGCTGGGTGAATTTCTGGACAAGCTTGAGAATGCATATATGCAAGAGGATTTTTATCATTTTCTCTCTTCTGAATGCGGACTTGATAAAACAGCTGCCGAGAATCTCAAGTATTATATCAGCGATCAATTATCAGAAAACGGTCATCTGCCCGGTGCCGGAAAAATCATTTGTGAGCATTTCAGCGACGAAGCCGGTGACCGTCGTATCATTATTCACTCACCCTTTGGCGGAAAGATCCATGCGCCTTTGGCAGTACTGTTGAGCGAAAAGTTAACCAGATTATTAAACTGCCGGATGGAGTATGTGTACAATAACGACGGTATCTTGTTTCATATCTTCGGATACACAGGCAAGCTTTCCAATGTGTTTTCCCTCCTTGATCCTGCAAGCCTTGAAGATGAGGTATTTGAGCTTTTGTCAGAAGCGCCTCTTTTCAATGTTCATCTTCGCTACAACCTGACAAGGTCTCTGCTGGTTGATTTTAAGGGGTTTGGCAAAAGAACACCGCTGTGGATTCAGCGTTTACGATGTGCAGAGGCGGCCGCCTCCGTGCTGACTGTACCGGATCATCCTGCAGTTGTTGAGACCTATCGTGAATGCATGAATGATATATTTGATATCAAAAGTTTATATGAAGTCATCGGTGAGATTGCCAGAGGCCGCATAAAGGTCATGGATGTCTATACGGAAAAACCGTCGCCTTTTTCAACAGAGCTGATATTTAACTTTTGGCAGATTTATCAGTATGCCTACGATTTACCTGTTGCAGAAAGAAGAAATCAGCTTCTTGTCAATGACAGAGACTTTATTCAATTGGCAGCAGGGTTGGATGGAGAGTATGAGCTTATAGACCCCAGAGCAGTTCAAGCGGTTGAAAGGGAGCTACAGTCATATAAATTTGACAGAAAGCTTGTCAATGCCGACGAGCTGTACTATTTTCTATATTCCTTCGGAGAGTTGGAGGCAGAGCCTTATTCAACTGCTGTTTTTAAAGAAACCTCCACTGATGTCGTTTTTCGTTTTCTGGATCAGCTGGAGAAACAGCGAAGAGCAGTCCGAATCAGTCTGAATGGGTCCGGAGAAACCTGGTGGATTGCTTCGGAAGACTATCCTCTTTACTATAATGCTGCGGGTCGAGAGCCCAAAGACATGTTACTTACAGTCGGCTTGCCCGGAGAAGAAACAGAAGCCGCAGCTACAGAGCTGTTAAGCAGCTATATTTTTGAACTTGCCCCTGGCGAAGTAGCTGCCGCTGTACGCTTGATCCGCCGTTACATCCTATGCAGAGGGCCTTTTACATGCCGTGACATTTCACAGCGATATATAATGAAATCAGAATGGATACATGAGGCAGTGGCTGCTCTGCTTTCATCCGGTGAAGTGATCAGACTGAAGGAAATGGCCGACATAGACGATACGGTCTACTGCCACAGAAAGGTTTATGAAAGAATTAAGCAGAGGACGATTGTCATGGCAAGGAGCGATATCAAGCCGAAAGCACCGGAGGTATATTGTTCTTTTCTTTTCAATCAACACCTGCTTTTTGACGATGTACTTCCGCCGGAGGAAAAGCTTCAGGAGGTGGTTAAGCTTCTTCAGGGTCAATATTACCCTGTGTCATGGTGGGAAGATTTTATTTTTCCTTCAAGGATTTCGAAATACGACCCCAAAATGCTGGATTATCTATGCTCAACCGGTATGATCCAATGGGCGGGAAGAACCCGGAAGAATACAAGGGAGGCAGCTTTCTTTTTAAACAGTGATGAGTTATTGTTATCAGAGTCAGATGAAGCATCTGAATTTACGTTTGATAGCTTTGAAGAAAGAATAATTAAAGTCCTTGAAACAAGGGGAGCTTGCTTTTTAAAGGACTTATCAAAGCAGATCGGGTTATCGCCGAATGAACTGCTTGCCAAGCTGGAAAGACTGGTGTGGAACGGAATAATAACCAACGATTCCTTTACCATTGCCAGATTTTATATGGATTGCGATAAAAAGAACTCTCCATGGGTCAAATACAATACTACCCCCATTTCCGGAAGATGGTACAGAACTTCCGGCTTTTTGCCCTCGTATATGGAAAAAACTTTACCGGAATATATTCATAACCTCCTTGATCGTTATGGATTGATCTCGAAAGATATTGTCAGCTGTGAAAATAATGGATTTAAGTGGTCCGAACTGTATACCTGGCTGAAAAACAACGAATTCACCAGTGGTATCAAGCGTGGTTTTTATGTTTCCGGACTCTCAGGGATTCAGTTTTCCCGTGACAGGGATATCGAACGGATCCGGCTGCAGGATTCTCCGGATGCGGACGAGGTTTATATCACACTGTGCAGTTGTGATCCCGCAAACCCATATAAGGATATTCTTTCCGTTAATCGTAAGAAAACTGCTAGCCGGGTGACACACGGCAAAACAGCGAAACACCAAGGTACAGCCATTATATTCAGATCAGGAATCCCCGTTTTGGCAGTAAAGGAGTATGGCGGAAGCCTGCAGCCACTTACAGAGGATATTAGCATATTGGAGAAGGCGGCTGCCAGCTTTATTCATGCTTTTCAAAACCGTAAATTTTGGACTTCCCGGAAAAATATCATTACTGAGTATTGGAAAGAAACCGATGAAGGAGATGAATATCCGAAGATAGAGGACTCTCCTTTATATGAAAAACTTCTGGAATTAGGTTTTGACAGGGGATATAGCGGTATTACGCTCTGGCGTCACAGTGTATAAAAGTATCATTCTTATTTCAGCAGTGTTTCAACGAGGCGGGCTGGTCGTAAAAGATTTCTTTTTTCTTGACAATCGATGATTCTTCTCGTACAATAAGGTGTAAAGTAAAAATGCTTTACACCTTATTGCTTGTGTGATCCTTCTGATGTACAGAATAATCCTATTGAGGGGGTTTGATGCCCGGGCTTTTAATCGGGTGAAGGATGGATGAATTATACACAATCAGCCTGTTGCTTGACTTTTATGGGCAGATGGTGACAAAAAGACAATACGACATACTGGACCTGCATTATAACAGCGATTACTCCCTTGGCGAAATTGCACAGGAGCTGAATATAAGCAGGCAAGGTGTATATGATAATATAAAACGTGGAAAAGCCGCTCTTTTTGAAATGGAGCAAAAGCTTGGCCTTATTGGCCGCTTCATTAAGCAAAAGGTAAAGGCTTCTGAAATTCTCAAGGCATTGGAAAGCATTGACACATCGGTTCTTTCCCGGCAGGATGCCGCCAGCCTTGATAAAGCAAGGCAAGCAGTCAGAAGTATAATGGAGGATTAATATATGGCTTTATTTGAAGGGCTGTCAGGTAAGCTGCAGGATACCATCAATAAATTCCGCGGCAAAGGCAGAGTTACAGAAAAAGATGTCAAAGAAATGATGCGTGAGATTAAACTCGCGCTTTTCGAAGCTGATGTTAACTTTAAAGTGGTTAAGGATTTCATCAATAAAATAGCTGAGCGTGCCGTTGGGCAGGATGTATTGGAGAGCCTTACACCCGGTCAGCAGGTCATTAAAATTGTACATGAAGAATTGATTGAGCTGATGGGTAAAGTCCCTTCGAAGGTCACTTTTGCCAATAAACCGCCTTCGGTCTATATGATGGTTGGATTGCAGGGTTCAGGAAAGACCACTACCACCGGAAAGCTGGCAAGCATGCTCAGGAAACAGGGCAAAAGCCCGCTATTGGTTGCTTGCGACGTGTACAGGCCTGCTGCAGTAAAGCAGCTGCAGGTCCTTGGAAATCAGCTGAATATACCGGTTTTCGCCATTGAAGGCAGCACCGATCCCGTTCATATAGCAAGGGAGGCCATTGAACTGGCTAAGTCCAAGCTGTATGATATTGTGATTATCGATACCGCCGGTCGCCTCCATATTAATGAAGATCTGATGAATGAACTGGAGCGCATTAAGAAAGCGGTGCGCCCTCAGGAAATATTGCTGGTTATTGACTCAATGACCGGTCAGGATGCCGTTAATGTAGCCGAAAGTTTTAATGAGAAGCTGGGCGTGGACGGGCTGGTACTGACCAAGCTGGACGGTGATACCAGAGGCGGTGCCGCACTATCCGTTAAAGCAGTCACCGGAAAACCCATTAAATTTGCCGGTATGGGTGAAAAGCTTAGTGATTTGGAGCCTTTTTATCCTGATCGGATGGCATCCAGAATTCTAGGCATGGGAGATGTACTCAGTCTGATCGAGAAAGCTCAGGAGGCCTTTGATGAAAACAAGGCAGCTGAGATGGAAAGAAAGCTCCGAACCCAACAATTCACACTGGATGACTTTCTTGACCAGATGCAGCAGGTAAAAAAAATGGGACCGCTGAGCCAGGTACTTGGCATGCTTCCCGGGATGAATGCAAAAGCAATGCAGAACATTGAAGTCGATGAAAAGCAAATGCTGCATGTTGAGGCCATCATTAAATCCATGACTGCAAAGGAAAGAAACGACCCTTCTATCCTCAACGGAAGCAGGAGAAAAAGGGTGGCAGCAGGCAGTGGTACTACCATTCAGGAAGTAAACAGACTGCTGAAGCAATTTGAAGAAATGAAAAAGATGATGAAAATGATGACAGATGCCGGTAAAAGAGGTGGCAAAGGATTAGGACGCTTTAAAATGCCATTTTAAATATTTCATACACTTGAGAGGAGGTGACAAGAATGGCAGTAAAGATCAGACTGAAGAGAATCGGTGCAAAGAAGAGCCCTTATTACAGAGTAGTAGTAGCAGATTCCAGATATCCTCGCGACGGAAGATTTATAGAAGAAATCGGAACCTACAACCCGCTGACGGATCCCGCAGAAGTCACTATTGACGGTGAAAAGGCTGCACAGTGGATTAAAAACGGTGCACAACCGACTGATACAGTGAAAGCTCTGTTGAAAAAGACCGGTGTAATACAGTAATAAACTTTTTGGTTTCGGATTGGATCCGACACCTTTGCTAAACCACGGGAGGTGTAGCATATGAAAGAACTTCTCGAAACTATCGCAAAGTCCCTCGTTGATTATCCTGATGAGGTAAGCGTCAACGAGGTTGAAAACGATAGCACCATTGTTCTGGAGCTGAAAGTTGCCAAGGATGATATGGGAAAAGTGATCGGAAAACAGGGAAGGATAGCAAAAGCGATCCGAACTGTAGTAAAAGCTGCAGCCATAAAAGAAAATATAAGGGTTGTAGTAGAGATCGTACAGTAAAAAGGTGTTTAAAACACCTTTTTTTCTGTGAAAAGAATTAACAGAGTTGGTGTAATTACTTATGATTGATTATTTACAGATTGGAAAAATTGTCAATACTCACGGTGTTAAGGGAGAAATTCGTTTGATCCCGCTTACAGATGACCCACACAGATTTGATGAACTGGAGTGGGCATATATTGAAAAAAATAATACCATGGTGAAGCATGATATTCTGAATGTGAAGTATGTAAAAGGGTTTGTTATTCTGAAGCTATCCGGAATTGATACAATGGACGCGGCCGATGCTTTAAAGGATTGCTTTATTCTGGTTGACAGATCCCATGCAATAAAGCTGCCGGAGGACTCCTTCTTTATTTGTGATTTGCTGGGAAGCACTGTGATTGATGAAAATGATACTGAACTGGGTCAACTGGCTGATATACTGCAAACAGGCAGCAATGACGTTTATGTCGTAAAAAATGAATCCGGTAAGGAAATCCTGATACCCGCCTTAAAAAGCGTTGTCCGGGCAATATCACCGGAAAAGAAAAGAATTGACGTAACCATCCCGAAAGGACTGCTGGATGATGAAGTTTGACATACTTACCATATTTCCCGACATATTCGACAGTGTACTTGGAAGCAGTATTATCGGCCGTGCGCAGCAAAGCGGTCTTCTGTCGGTAACCGCCCATAATATCCGCGATTTTTCAGCAGACAAGCATAAAAAAACAGACGATTACCCCTATGGCGGAGGTAATGGATTAGTTATGCTGGCTCAGCCTATATATGACGCTTACAGGTCCATTGTTGAAAATTTGGATTACAAGCCTCATTTTATTTATATGAGTCCTCAAGGCAAACGCCTTGACCAGCAGCTTGTTGAAGAGCTTTCCGTTCACAAACATATCATTTTGCTATGCGGACATTATGAAGGGGTGGATGAGAGAATATTGGAAGAATTAGTGGATGACGAGATTTCCATCGGGGATTATGTTCTTACCGGCGGAGAAATTCCTGCAATGGTTTTGATCGATGCTATCAGCAGAACCGTACCGGGAGTTCTGTCCAATGAAGACTCCTATTCTGATGAGTCCCATAAGGATGGTGTATTAGAGTACCCCCAATACACACGTCCATATGATTTTTACGGCAAGACCGTACCTGATATCTTATTGTCAGGACATCATGCCAACATTAATAAATGGCGCCGTTTACAGTCTCTTAAGAGAACTCGTCATAAGCGACCTGATTTATTCGAAAAGCTGGTTTTGACCAAGGAAGATAAAAAACTGCTGGAGGAAGACAGTAAGTAAAGTTACCAAAGTTACCAAAAGAAAGTTACGGATTTTTACCCGTTTACAAATCTCGTAACACTGTGGTATAATATTCTGCGTGTGTATTACGGACGGTCCTCTGATGTAGCTTCATTCATTTAAGAACGTCCAGGCAAGAGAGGAGGAATATAGATGGATATCATTAAAGCATTGGAACAAGAACAGATCAGAACTGATTTGCCGGTCGTCAGCATAGGCGATCATGTAAAGGTGCACCTGAAGGTCAAAGAAGGCAGCAGAGAGAGAATTCAGATATTTGAAGGAACTGTCATTGCAAAGAAGGGCGCTGGTGTGAAAGAAACCTTTACAGTAAGAAGAGTGTCCTATGGTGTAGGAGTCGAGAGAATCCTGCCGGTTCACTCCCCCAAGATTGATCATATTGAAGTGGTCAGAAAAGGTAAAATCAGAAGAGCGAAGCTGTACTTCCTGCGTGATAGAGTGGGCAAAGCAGCTAAGATTAAAGAAAAGCTTGTAATCAAAGACAGTAGTGAAGGCAAGAATGAATAGTTATTGTATAAAGGGGACATTTGAGTCCCTTTTGTATTTTTATCCGAGAGATAAGAGGTAATCATTATTATGAATATACAATGGTTTCCTGGGCATATGGCAAAGACCAGGAGGCTTTTAGCAGACAATTTAAAGCTTGTAGATGTGGTGGTAGAGCTTCTTGATGCAAGAATACCCGCCAGCAGTAAAAATCCAGAAATTGATTCGATTATTAATAATAAACCACGGATCGTTGTACTGAATAAAGCTGATATGGCGGATCCTTCGATTTCGAAGGAATGGGCAAATTGGTACAGAAAAAAAGGTTCACAGGTCATTTTTATCGACTCTATAAAAGGTACCGGCTTGAATCAATTGAAGGATGAGTTGAAGCAGCAGATGAAAGAGCGTCTGGAGCTGGATAAGCAAAAGGGAAGGATCTTCCGGCCGGTAAGGACAATGATTGTTGGAATACCCAATGTTGGCAAATCCACCTTTATCAATAAGCTTGCAGGAAAGGCGGCCACTGTAACAGGCGATAAGCCCGGTGTTACAAAGGCGAAGCAATGGATTCGGCTGAACCCGGAGATCGAAATGCTGGATACTCCCGGAATTCTCTGGCCGAAGTTCGAGGACAAGGCTATAGGTATGAATCTTGCATTTACCGGTGCAATAAAAGATGATATCATGGATGTTATAGAGCTTTCAGCCGCACTAGCTGAAAAACTGGCTTCAACGTATCCCGTCCAGCTGGCACAGAGGTTCAAGCTGGAGGAGGTAACAGGTCTCACCGGTTATCATATCCTTGAGGCAGCAGGAAAGAAGAGAGGTTGTATTTTACCCGGAGGAGAGATTGATTTCAGGAGGATTTCTATTATCCTGCTCGATGAGTTCCGCGGCGGAAAGATCGGCAAGATTACTCTTGAAAGACCTGCGGACTACAAACTGATTTGATATATTAAACCGCCTTTAAAAGGGGGAGTAGTATGAGACAGCGAAGGACATTGAAGGACATCGAAGCTGAAATCGGGAAAATGTCCCCTACAGAAGCTCTGAAGTATCTTGAAGGATTAAGGCAGGATGAAATTACATCCATTGATAAACTGATAGCAAAGTATAAGAAAAAACAATTGGCTAGTGAAAAGGAAAATGAACGACTTTTCCAAATGAGCTGTTATGAAAGAAAAGCTGCACAAAAAGGATATCAATACGTTGCCGGGATTGATGAGGCAGGCCGCGGTCCGCTGGCAGGCTGCGTTGTTGCTGCCTGCGTCATTTTGCCGGAACACTGTCTGATTGAAGGACTCAATGACTCTAAAAAACTAAGCGCAGAGAAAAGAGATCAGCTATATGATATCATTAAAGAAAAAGCGGTCTCCATCGGCGTTGGAATCATCGACGAAAAAACCATTGACGAGATCAATATTTTAAATGCAACGAAGCTGGCTATGCAAAAGGCCATACAGCAGATGAAGCTTCAACCTGATATGCTTTTGATCGATGCCGTCAAGCTGGAAGATGTCGCAATTCCTCAATTACCTATTATAAAGGGAGATTCCTTAAGCATTTCCATCGCTGCCGCTTCCATTATTGCGAAAGTGACAAGAGACCGGATGCTGGATGAAACAGACGGCGCCTATCCCCAGTATGGCTTTAAAAATCACAAGGGCTACGGCACTGCCGAACACATAAATGCTATAAAAAAATACGGAATTTGTCCGATACATAGAGTAAGCTTTGTAAAAAAAGAGTGGCTTCATTCCGGCATTAGTGTCTAGCTTAAATTGAAAGGAACAACATCATGCGTATAGATGGTCAGTTAAATATACCGGCAGCTGTCATGACCAATGTTTCAGACCTGCTTGGCAGACTAAATACGGGCGATGTAATAAAAGCAAGGGTTCTCGAAGTCACATCCGATGAAGTCCTACTGAGGCTTTTTGACGGTTCAGTTCTGAAGGCGGCAACAGCTGAAAATCTGGAGGTTCAAGCAGGACAGACTCTTCAACTGACTGTGACTGCTAAAGCAGAAGGTACTCTTTTTCTGGAGACAGTGAAAAATTCCACACAGTACGTTCAACTAAAACCTGATATGCTCAAAAGCATGCTGGCAGCCTTATCTATAAAGCCTGATACTCAAAATATGGCATTGGCGGCCGAATTCCTAAAAGCCGGCGTCCAGGCTACTACGGAGCATTTTAATCAAGCGGCAGATCTCATGAAGAGCTTTACCGGAATCAATACGGAAAAGGCCGTTTTTATTACATCGAAGGGCTTATCGGAAAATAAAGATATGCTTGACTCGCTATCCAGGCTCCTTGATGGCAATCTGAAGCTTGGTCAGCAGCTGAAGGAGCTTCTGTCTGCCATCGACAACATAAGTCAGAATGCTTCGTTAGCTGAAAATACGTCTGAACCTGAGGGAACCGGTCTGTCCGGCAAATTGTTAACAGCCGGTCAATCCGGACAGAATTCTTTTTCTGAGCTAGCCGTTACTCAAAAAGGCGCGGAATCCACTTTGAACACAGCCAACGCTGCTTCAGCAGCCGCTAATTCGGCTGCCAATACGGCAGCCAGCAATTCAGGTGCTGCCGGCAATTCAGAAGCTACACCTTCACCCGTACCAGGTGAAGCTGCAGCAATACCGAAGGAATCCGTATTCAATGTCCCCGTATCTGGTGAAAACATCACAGACAGTGATTCAGAGGGCACAATAGCTCCATTATTTGCACGAAAGTCTGCAACTACCGATCCAGCCTTTCATCCTGATGGTCCGGTAGAGAATTCAGACACAGACAGCTTACTGAAGGCTCAACAAGCTTCCGCCGGTAATGCAGGCAAGGAACTGGCCGGTTTACATGAACAAAAATCGGATCCTTTTGGAAAATTAAAAGCTATAGTAAAAGAGCTTTTTATCGATATAGACTCCGATCATTTGGCCTCTGAGCTTGACATCAGCAAATTTCACGCAGAGCTTAACAATCGGCTGGAGATGCTGAAGGCCGCAATTCAAGCCGCTGATCCTACCGGAGTTACAGACCGGGAGCAACTATCTGCAAACACCGCATTGCTGGATGATAGTATTAAGCTGCTGAATCACTTAAACAACAATCATTTCTATTACTATCAGCTGCCGGTCAATTTATCCGGTCAGGATACGACAGCAGAGCTTTATGTAATGAAACGCAAACAAAGCAGAAAAAAGATTGATCCCCGCAATACGGTCCTGTTTGTTTCCCTTGATACCAACCATATCGGCAGGATTGAAACATTGCTGGATGTAAAAGAGCAGAATGTAAGCATTCATTTAAGAACAGAACATCCGAAAATCAGAGATTACATCAAAGAGAATATTAAGTACCTGTACGAAGGTCTGACGAACTGCGGATTTAAGCTTGTTAACATCCAATATGCCATCCTGGACTCAGCTTCAACGCCTGTCAATATAGAGCAGGTTCTTTCAAAAATGGTTGATTCCAGCTATAGCAAAGTAGATATGCGTATTTAATGTATATCGACGGAATGGTTGGAGCATAAAATGTATGAAGTGTTCATTGATGACAGCAGGATTGTAAATGGAAACAGCCTGGAAGAGAGGTGTAGCAATGGAATTGAAAAAGGAGAAGGTAAAAGAAGTCGCTGCATTAAAGTATTCTCCTGATAAAAACAAAGCTCCCGAAATTGTTGCATTGGGCAAAGGAGAGATGGCGGAGCGGATCATCGCAACAGCAAAAGAGAGTAACGTACCGTTATATGAAGATGCGGAGCTTGCACATACACTGAACCATCTGAAAATTGGAGATGAAATACCGTCGGAGCTATATGAAGTAGTCGCACAAGTGCTTGTTTTTGTAAGCAAGCTGGACAACGGGTTTGACGCTTCCGTATTGTCAGGTGAATAATATGAATAATCGTAGCTTTGGTGCCGTAGGGGAAAAGATTGCCGCAGATTATCTTGAAGATAATGGTTTTACGATATTGGATAAGAACTTTCGATCGGGCAGGTTTGGAGAAATTGACATTATTGCAGCTGAACGTGAATATCTTTGCTTTGTTGAGGTAAAGACCCGAACCAGCAGCCTTTATGGGACACCCATCGAAGCAGTAGGATACGAAAAAAGAAAAAAGATTAAGGCACTAGCCTGGATTTACATAAAACAGAAGAATCTCGGAGAAAAAAACATGCGCTTTGATATCGTTGAGGTAATCGGAAGAAGATTGAACGGGGAATTTGTAACAGATCAAATTCATTTAGTCAGGAGTGCGTTTTAATGTTAATTGTAGATGCTCATTGTGATACAGCACTGTCTCTTATAGACAGTGAAGGAGATCTTTTTGAAAATGACTGCCATCTGGATTTAAAAAGACTTTTAAGCTCGGATGAGAGAGTTCAGTTCTTTGCGGCCTTTGCCAACCCCTCAAAATATAAAAACAATACGCTGACCCGTATTTTATCCATCATCGATTATATATACAGGGCACAAGAACAATACCAGAACAAAATGGCCATTTGCCTGGATGCACAGGATATTGAAAAAGCGGTTTTGGGCGGTAGAGTGGCTGCCATACTCTCCATCGAAGGGGGAGAGGCTTTAGATGGCGAGCTGTCTGTACTGAGGCAGCTTTACAGGCTTGGAGTCAGAAGCATGCTTCTGGCCTGGAACCACCGCAATCTTCTGGCAGATGGAGCAGAGGAGAGGTATGGTGCCGGTCTTTCAGAATTTGGACGGCAGGTAGTTACCGAGATGAATAGGCTGGGAATGATAGTAGATGTATCTCACCTGTGTGAGGCCAGCTTTCATGATGTAATGGAATTGACAACCGCACCGGTCATTGCATCCCACTCTAATGCCAAAGCGATCTGCGATCACCCACGAAACCTCACTGACCGTCAATTGACAGCTATTCAAGAGAACGGAGGCGTCACTGGCATCAATTTCTATCCATATTTTCTGAACAATACGGATAAAGCAGCAACAGAGGATGTTATCAGACATATCGAGCACATTTGTTCTGTTACAGGTGAGGACCATATCGGAATCGGCACAGATTATGACGGAATAGAATGCCTGCCGGCAGGACTGGAAGGTCCGCATTTGCTGCCATCACTCTTCAACCGATTGCTTCAGCTTAATTATAGCAGCACCTTTATTGAAAAGTTTGCCGGACTGAATTTTCTGAGAGTCATCAGGCAAATTCTCTGATTCATCCCGCATGGAGAGATTGTCATACGTAGTATTGTATGACAATTTTTTATTTGTACCATGCATAATTTCATATGAAATCTTGCATATTAATAGGAAGTCTATAACGAGGCAACAAAGATATCCCCCACTTCTATAAGTGGCGGGTACCGATTTGGTTTTCAGGCGGTGAGCATATCTCCCGCCTCGTTGAAACGCCGCTGAGGTAATGAAATTTTTCTACAGTCGAAAAATTTCATTTTGAACCGAGGCGTTATAATTACAATAATCTTTTTTGAAATTTCAATATTCTTAAGTTGCATATTTAGAACAAATATATTAAAATAACAACAATGTATTTTAATATGGAGGCACTAGATATGACTGACTTTTTAAGATTAAGCAAGGATGAACTTGCAGGGAGACTTGTTTCCCTGAATGAAACTTATAATAACTTTATCGCCAAAAACCTAAAGCTGGATATGTCGAGAGGAAAGCCCTGCACAGAGCAACTTGCATTATCGAATAGGATGCTTGATTTTCCAGGGTCAGCTGATAACCTTAAGACTGCCGATGGCACAGATACGAGAAATTATGGCGTGCTGGACGGTATTCCTGAGGCAAAGGAGCTGTTTGCACAGATGTTGGAGGTTAGTCCAAAGGAAATGATCATCGGCGGAAATTCCAGCCTCAATATGATGTATGATTGTATTGCAAGGGCTGTCCTGTTTGGTGTATATGGAAGTCCTGCGCCATGGGGAAAACTGCCTGTCGTAAAGTTCCTTTGCCCAAGTCCGGGATATGACAGACACTTTGCCATTACAGAGCTCTTCGGCATAGAGATGATTACTGTTGAAATGAAAAGTGATGGTCCTGACATGGATGCCATTGAGAAGCTTGTCGCGGAAGACGCATCTATTAAAGGTATCTGGTGTACACCAAAGTACAGCAACCCTGATGGAATTACCTATTCGGAGCAGGTGGTTGATCGAATGGCCGCCATGAAAACTGCTGCGTCGGACTTCAGAATTTTCTGGGATAACGCATATGCTGTCCACCATCTGACCGATCAGCCGGATCATCTGAAAAACATCATGGAAGCATGCAAAAATGCCGGGAATCCGGATCGTGTATTTATTTTCGGCTCTACCTCCAAAGTCACATTTCCCGGTGCGGGAATTGCTTTTATGGCTGCCAGTGTAAACAACGTTGCCATGATTAAAAAGCAGCTGGGTATCCAGACCATTGGACCGGATAAAATCAATCAGCTCAGGCATGTTTACTACCTCAGAGATATGAAGGGGATCGATGAGCAGATGAAAAAACACGCTGCTATCCTGAAACCCAAATTTGACATGGTTCTGGATCTGTTGGAATCCGAGCTGGGCGATAAAAACATTGCCAGCTGGAATAAACCTAACGGAGGTTATTTTATCAGCTTCAACACATTGCCCGGGTGCGCATCGGCTATTGTAAAAATGGCTGCGGACGCCGGTGTCGTCCTGACTCCCGCCGGAGCTACCTATCCATACGGCAAAGACCCTCAAGATAAAAATATCCGGCTGGCACCGACCCTTCCTCCCGTTGCGGAGCTGAAGACAGCTATGGAGCTACTGTGCACATGTGTTCAGATAGTTTCAATCCGGAAGCTGCTGGGTGAAATTTGATCCGATTGAGATTCATGTGTTGATTTCAGGTTTTCAGTTTATTTCCTTGCATTGTTGTACTATCAATATTATAATTTAAAGGTGTGAAATATTAAATTTCATATTCATAAGTATCTGGCGAGATCTAACCAATCTCGCACTTTTTTTCAAAAAACCGGAGGTGCAAAGTTTTGAGAAACACCTATGAAAGCCCATTAAACACCAGATATGCCAGCAGTGAAATGCAGGAGCTCTTTTCACCGGATAAAAAATTCAGAACCTGGCGTAGGCTGTGGATCGCCCTTGCTGAGGCGGAAAAAGAGCTGGGATTAAATATCACAGAGGATCAAATAGAGGAATTAAAAAAATTCAAGGATGATATCAATTATTCTGTTGCAGAGCAAAAGGAGAAGGAGGTCCGCCATGATGTAATGGCACATGTCCATGCATATGGCGAACAATGTCCCAATGCCAGAGGCATTATTCATCTGGGTGCTACCTCCTGCTATGTGGGTGATAATACCGATATCATTATCATGCATGATGCCCTTGAGCTGATCCGGCAGAAGCTGGCCGTTGCCATCACGAAGCTTTCTGATTTCGCCATGGAATTTAAGAGTATGCCTACATTGGGCTTTACCCATTATCAGCCGGCTCAGCTTGTAACCGTAGGGAAGAGAGCGACTCTCTGGATACAGGATCTGCTGATTGATCTGGAGGATCTGGAATATGTGCTTTTCTCCATGAAATTGCTTGGAAATAAGGGCACCACCGGAACACAGGCCAGTTTTATGAATCTCTTCGATAATGATGGTGAAAAAGTAAAAAAACTGGAGCAGTTGATTGCAGAAAAGATGGGTTTTGATAGCGTATATGCAGTTTCGGGACAAACGTACACTAGAAAACAGGATTGCAGAGTGCTTCATGTGCTTTCAGGAATTGCCCAGAGTGCAAGCAAATTCAGCAATGACATGAGGCTTTTGCAGAGCATGAAGGAGATGGAGGAGCCCTTTGAGAAAAATCAGATCGGTTCTTCAGCAATGGCCTATAAAAGGAATCCAATGCGTGCTGAGAGAATCAGTTCTCTTGCAAGGTATGTAATGGTAGATGCACTGAATCCCGCGATCACTGCATCGACACAGTGGTTTGAAAGGACCCTGGATGATTCCGCAAATAAACGTATCAGTATACCGGAAGCCTTCCTGGCTGTTGATGCCATACTGAATATCTATATCAATATTGCCGGCGGACTTGTTGTATACCCCAAGGTCATTGAAAAGCATGTACTGGAAGAGCTGCCCTTTATGGCAACAGAAAATATCATGATGGAGGCCGTAAAAAGAGGAGGAGACCGACAGGAGCTCCATGAAAGAATTCGTGTACACTCTATGGAAGCAGGGAAGCAGGTTAAGCTTTTCGGGCTGCAGAATGACCTGGTGCAACGAATCGCTTCCGACCCTCTGTTCGGACTTACAGAACAGGAAATTCGATCTGTCATGGAGCCCTCCAACTACATCGGACGCTCCGCTGATCAGGTGGTTGAATTTATAGAAGGTTATGTAAGACCGAAGCTGGCAGCAATAAAAACGAACAATGTAAATATAGAGTTGAAGGTGTAAGCAAGGCATATGGCCTGCAGTCATTTCTCCTTACGATGCTATTGCTTCAGTCAATATTAGAAACTCAAGAGGCAGCTAACTTTCAAAGATTTGTTTAAGTTAGCTGCCTCTTGAGTTGAGTACAATAGCGTTTCAACCTAACTGGTTCGTAGTATCTATCATTTGATGTTCATGTCGAAGAGGTATGTAGTATAACCTTTTGTATCAATCATGAGTTGCTGCACACCGTTCAACTTAACGGTATATTCCTTAGGTAGATCGAGGCCTTTAATTTCAAAGGAGTCAATAAGCGTGTCATTATCTCCCCAGAAATATAGCTTAATTGTAGCGTTATCTTTGCAATAAGCTTTGAACGTCAGGGTATCGTACTTACCGGCCAAATCATAATGGGGACGATAGTTAACCTCTGAAATAATAAAATGATCATAGGTTTTACCAGCAATAACTCTCGTGAGTTTATCAGCTGTCGAGAAATGACCAGATCCGGCGTATGGCTTAATATTGTCGATAAAATCAATGCCCTCTGGGATTTTGCCCAGATAAACAGTGCTGGTTGCGCCGTCCCAGTTTGCGTCTACACCAAGCATCCCTGCTACGGCTCGGACGGGCAGGTAGGTGGTTCCGTTATAAGAAATTGGATAGATAACCTTCCCATTAGCATCATTCATAGTCTTTGTCTGTCCGTTGTACACAATCTTGATGCCGCGGTTTAAATATGCTGAAATCGCTTCCATATTTCCGGCAGCTAAGGCTCCCGTTGTCAAACCAAATACCAATGCCAGGCAGATGAAAGATAACGCTACTCTTTTTTTCATAGTTTCGCTCCTTTACATATTTATCTGATATTCTATCAGGCGCCCGGCTTTCATATCAACCGAAATGTAACAACTGACACTTTCAATGTAATAATTGACGCTTTCTACTAAAACTAACGTTCTCTATTGACTCTATAATGAATTATATACAAAATGTTTTGTCAAGCTGTTTATTATATCTTCAGCCATATGACCGTTTGAAAGACATTCTGCGACCTTTTTGTCATAAGTTCACCACCATGCCGGGCAGCAATCTCCCGCAGAATGTAAAAGCCCCAGCCGTGCTCTGATAAACGACTTCTGGCTTGCCGTTTTTGTTGTGCTGTACAGGCGCTATTACTGGTTTTTAATACAAAGAACCCCCCCGCAGTATGTGCTTTCAGTTCAATAAAGCGTGTCTCCGGCTCACAACTGGCACAGGCACTGAGAGCATTATCCAAGATATTTGAGAAAATGGCGCAGAGTTCCGTACCGGAAATAGGCAAGGATTCTGGAATATCCAATGCATAAGCCAGATGTATTCCGAGTTTGTCGCAGCGCTTTGATTTTTCAGCCAGCAAAGCATCTACAACATGGTGCTGACAAAAGCATCTGTAATGGCTTGTGAAGGTTTCAATGGTACCTTCTAGATGATGACTAGCCTCTATATTTTTTCGTTCATCCAATAGTACATATGCTTTTTTTAGTTCTGCCGCAATGATACGCCGAATTTCCTGCGCAGCCTCAATATCCTTCAGGAGATCCTCGTAATGAAGCTTTTGCAGCATAGATTGCTCCGAAAGCATTTGTGCGCGTTCCAGTGACAGCCGCCTCTGTGAAAGCTGGCGAAGGGTACGCAATAAAACCAGATCTGTTGGAATACATGCAATACATAGTGCAGAAATAAAAACAAACAAATGTATTCCAAGCTGATGATCAATTACCAGAGAAAATAGATAGAAAACCAGCACAGATTGGCTGAATGGAAAGATTAGAAAAAGCCACACACCTACTGGTGTATTTTTATCCACAAACCGGTTCCACAGCAGCAGGGCGGAGATGACCATGCAGGGTAATACGCTCATTAAGGCTACAACCCCAAAAGGCAGGCTCATATGGTTTCCTCCTCGTCATTTTCACAGAGGTTTGCCGTCATAGCGTCCAGATGACACCTAGCTGCTTCCAGTTCATCATGGTCAATCAAAGCATAAACCGTCTGAAGCTGATTACGTAAGTCATGGCGAAAACAAGCGGCCTTCTCGATATAACCCGTGAGTCGCTCATAATGAGAAATCTGCTCCTCAATTTGATTTTGAAAAAAGTCAGCTCGTTCATCCGCAAGCTGTTTTACTTCCATTTGACGAAGAGCAAAAAAGAGGATGAGGTCTGCGAGGACGCATACAAGTAAAAGTAAAATCACTCGAAAATAGACATCTTTTCTAAAGTTAAAATAAAAGCTGATATAGGCAATGCAAAAAAGCAGCATTGCCTGTGTCAGTGGAAATACAGCAAATGAAAAAAGTGCACTTACTCTTATTTTCTTTATTCTGGTGCTCCAGAGCATATAGAAACCGGAAAACAAAGCAGCTATCACCAGCAGATGTACAATTCGAATCAACAGATATACAAGCAGATTCTCTTTTGCACTCTCGATGTTATTTGCACTTTGTGTAACAAGAATCCAGAAAAGGGATAGGAGAATTTCGGCCATTAGCATAACGACAAAAGCAAGGCTGCATGCGAGTATTTTTATAGAAGGTTTTTCATCTGAAGAAAAAAATGGGATCAATACCCAAAGCAAAATGCTGAACAGAATAGTTGGAAAAAGGCCACTACCCCGTAGAGGATAAGCTCCAAAGATATGCATAATTACCCAAATCGGCCAGAACAACCTTGGTCTGCTGAGATGAATCAAGCGTGTGAGTGCGAAACCATGTACAAGACATGTTGGTATCAGTACAAGAATTTCGATTAAAATAAATGGCATGAAACATCCCCCTTTATGATCTACAGTTGGTTGCCCAAATGACTGAGAAATTCTTTCCTGGATGCCTTGTATCGCTTTTGACTGATTGGGACGGTTTCACCGGACAATAACAAAAAGCTGTCACTTCTTAACTCGGATATGCGCTCCATGTTGACCAGAAAGCTTTTGTGGCATTGTAAAAAGCCGTATCTAAGCTTTTGCGCCATAAACGGCAGGGGGGCGTAGGTTTCTATAACACCTTGGTCGCTAACAATACTCAGCTTTCGCCGGTTGCTTTCTATATAACGAATGGTTCCTGGCTGAATTCTGACTATACTATTTCCGACACGTACAAAAATGCTGTGCTCCTCTGCTTGTCTAAGAAGTGCAAGCGCTCGGGCAATTGCGGCATAAAGTTCGTCAGCTTTAACCGGTTTTGTGAGAAAATAGATATGCCCCGTCTCATATACACGAGTGCAATACTCAATGAACCCAGTAACATAAATTACCTGCGTAGGGCTTCCCATCGGAAACAGTTCCCGAACCAATTGTATCCCATTGCATTCTTCTATTCCTAAATCAATGTCCGCTAATAAGATGTCTGGCTTCCCATATTCATCCAGATAAGCTTTTAAAGCAGTGGGGTTCAAAACACAGGCTATTTCGAATTTGTCCCGCATGTAAAAAACACTGAGCATTTGAATGAGAGCATCGGCATGCACTCTGTTATCTTCTAGAATAACAAGCTTATACATAGCTTTCCTCCGTTTTTAATGAAGTATTCGTTACAAACTCCTCTCTAGTTTTCTCCTAAATCTTCCACAATCTTATTTTAAGGGAGTATGGCCTTAAAATCAATGCAACAATTGTGATATCTTGTCAGTATTGCATAAATTAATTATTAGAAAATTATTGATAATTGTGTTGAATTAACTCGATTTATATTATATCATTAGTAATGATGTTATTATGTACTGCTATGCTTACTTAAATGTGGAGGGGTTATTGTGATAAATAAATACAGTAATGTGCCTTTGTATTCTCAGCTCAAATATCTTATCATCAAGAAGATTGAATCCGGCGAATATCCTGGTGAATCCAAAATCCCTTCAGAACAAGAGCTTTGCGAGCAGTACGATATCAGCAGACCTACTGTGCGACAGGCAATCAGTGAGCTTACCAATAATGGATATTTATATAAGGAAAAGGGTAAGGGAACCTTTGTTGCCAAATCAAAATCTAAGGTTGATATCAAGAACTTTACCGGTTTCACCGACTCCATTCTTGATAGTCAGAGTCCTGGTCATCATGACATATTGTCAATACGTGTTGTCAATCAAAAGGATACTCCCTGTCTTGAAAATGTATTTGGAGCGACGGGCCATTTACCCCAATCCGGTTTTGCGGAAATCAAATTTGTTTCAACAGAAAACAATGGAATATTATCCTATAATATTTCTTTTATCCCATTAGCATTATTTCCCGAGATCATTGAAGACATTAGGGCTCAGAAACCGTCCTATGATATTCTGAGAGGGAAATATCCGCTTATACCCGTCAGAACGAAGAGCACACTTGAAGTTATTTTTACGGATCAGTCCGAAGCTCAGTTTCTTCAGGTTCAGCCGGGGCATCCCCTCATAAAGGTTGAAAACCTGCTTTACTCCAAGAGCGGGCAACCGGTTGAATTTATTATTGCCAAATATCGCGCCGACAAATGTCTGCTGGTATTCGAGAACACAAAATAGAAGCGTAGTGAAAGGTCATTTAATAGTTTGTTTACATTTTTGTAGTCGTATATTTTCTATATTATGTTATAATGATACATGTATAAGAAAACATAGCTTTTACATGCAGCCTTCAAAGTTTTTTATTTTATGAGGTTGTCAGGGACAAGCTGATGCAGACTACAAAAGAAGCTGGTGTGATATAAATGAACTATTTATTGGCATTTTCAATGGCTTTCGTCATTGTATACGTGTTAATACCGCCCCTTAGAAAACTCGCTCTAAAAATCGGATTTGTCGATATGCCCACCGAGAGAAAGCTCCATCCCGAGCCGGTGCCGCATTTGGCCAGTTTAGGCATATTCGCAGGTTTTATCATTACTTTTATCCTGTTCTCTGACGGTATCAACCGACAAAAGATCGGTATTCTGTTTGGTTCTGTACTGGTATTATCCATAGGTATTATCGATGATTGGTACAAAACGCATGGACTTGATTTTCCCGCATTACCAAAATTTATTGTACAGGCATCTGCTG
Organism: Bacillota bacterium; assembly: GCA_023435925.1. Lineage (GTDB taxonomy): Bacteria > Bacillota > Clostridia > Acetivibrionales > DTU013 > JAEZLF01. Next base: position 12,651 of record JAEZLF010000272.1, on the reverse strand, counting down.
CAGTATTTGCTTATTTTTCCGGTATTGTATTTACCGGCTTCAACAATCCGTTTACGAATGACTACGTCATGCTATCACCTGTTCTTCAGTTTATCTTGACAGTTACCTGGATATTCGGAGTAACGACCGTCATAAACTTTTCCGACGGGCTTGATGGTTTGGCCGGCAGCTTATCCACCATATCTGCAGTCACTTTATTTGTGGTTGCTTTGGCCAAAGGCCAGACCCGTTCTGCGATGATGGCTATTATACTTGTTGGTGTAGCACTGGGTTACCTCAAGTATAATAAACCGCCTGCCCGGATTTATATGGGGGATGCGGGAGCCGGCTTTATGGGATTTATCCTTGGGATCATTGCATTGGATGGCGCATTCAAGCAGGCAACGGTGTTGTCATTGTTCGTACCAATATTAGCTTTAGGGGTACCGATCTTTGACAATCTGTTTGTCGTCATAAAACGCTTTAAGAATAAAAAACCTATCTACAAGGCAGACAGAAGCCAGGCCCATTACAGGCTATTATCTGCGGGTCTGAATCCAAAACAGGCTGTTGGTGTACTTTGTCTGATAAATATTTGCCTCAGCCTGACTTCTATCATTATCGTACTGTTAAATGTTTGATTAAGTTGGGAATACTCATTCATATTAAAACAACTTGGAAAGCGAGGCACTGGCTCAAGCGATGGGGGAGGTTGCAATGATGGAAAGAGATAAGAGAATTGCTGTTCTGATTGATGCAGATAACGTTTCCGACAAATACATTAAATATATTATTGATGAAATTTCCAACCATGGAATACCGACATATAAGAGAATTTATGGAGACTGGACCAAACCTCAGCTTTCATCATGGAAGAATGTTCTGCTGAATTACTCCATCACACCAATTCAGCAATATAGCTATACTACCGGTAAAAACGCAACAGATGCAGCGTTGATCATCGATGCAATGGACATTCTGTATTCCAATAATGTAGACGGATTCTGCCTGGTATCTAGTGACAGCGATTTTACCAAACTGGCAGCAAGGCTCCGGGAAGCCGGGATGTACGTCATCGGGATGGGCGAAAAGAAAACACCGACACCGTTTATTTCTGCCTGTGAGAAGTTCAAATACCTCGAAGTACTGGCCTCGATGTCTAATAAGCCGGCAGAGGTAAAAAATGTGAAAGAGACACATAGCAGCGAAGAGCCTAAAGCAAGTGTTGCTAAGATCGACAGCAAGTTAATCGCTGCAATCAAGACAATCATAACCGAAATTTCCGATGAAGACGGGTGGGCGTTTCTGGGTAAGCTGGGCAATACTCTGAATAAGCGTTACCCGGACTTTGACACCAGAAACTACGGCTTTACAAAGCTTACACCGTTCTTATCCTCTTTAAATCAATTTGAGATCCGTTCGACAAAAACAAGTAATCCCAGCATCAGTCTGAAATATATCCGGAATAAAGAATGAATAAACTTTTTCATTCATCTTACGTAGATATATACGGTTTCTGATATAGAAACACGAAAGGGGATAGGATCATGATAAAATTGAATAGAGATTTCTTCAAAGACAACGAGGTATTATTCTTCGGTTACTCCAGTCGCAGACGCGCATTCAGCAACTCTATTTATAAAGCTTTTACCGATGCAGGAATAACTGTATTTCCCGTAAATCCAAAGAAAAATGCTACATACGATGTGAAGGTCTACAGCGACATCAGCCAACTGCAGAAAGTACCTTCAACTGCTTATGTATTGCTGAACAATGAAAATGCCAGAAAAGCCATCAGCCAGATCAAGGGCAGCGGAATAAAGAAAATTCTGTTTCAACCCGGCAAAACTGCAGATCAACAAATCCTTGATGAATGTGCAGCAGCCGGTATTGAGACTGCTGTCGGCTGTCCCATGATGCTGTTCGGTTCCGGAATTCACCGATTCCATGGCTTTTTATCAGGGGTAAAAAGATGAGAACCTATCCGTTAATAAGACGGCGATTATCAAATGAGCATGTAATGACTGTGCTCTTTGCTGTTATTTTACTATATTTGCTGCCCCAATGGCTGCAAAATCCCAAAGAGATGCTATCATTTACCGCTGTCTTGGTTCTTTCCCTGATTCTTGACGCGGTTGCCGGATTCATCAGGTATAAACAATTGGTTTGTTCCGTATCCGCTGCCGTTACTGCAGGGATTTTGCAGGTAATCACTCCCGGAATACCACTCTGGGGAAGGCTGGTCGGTATAGCAGCAGCGATCCTCCTCGGAAAACAAATTTGGGGAGGAACAGGGAAGAATACTCTGAACCCGGCAATCGTGGGATATTTGCTGGTTACTGTCATTTTCGGAAGTACTTATGCACCTATAGACATAAACCCGGTAATAATCATCCTTCCGGCTGTAGTATTTTCATTGCCTTTTATACTTGTTCGGCCCTTTGCTTCTGTTGGATTTATCAGTGGAATGGTTCTGTCCATGTTGACCCATACTTCCTCAGCATGGCCGCTTATTCTGACTAACAGTATATTCTTCGGATGCCTGGTATTGACAGATCCGGTGACAATAACGCCGAAAAAGCTCACAGGCCTTATTGGAGGCTTTATATCGGGCTTTCTGCCGTTGATTCTGGGAGACCCCGCTATAACAATCGCATTGTGTATTTTACTCTTAAACCTCATTTCATACCTGATTGATGATTTGTCACATCATCCCGTCAAGAGACTATTTTACATCCCACCGGTACTAAAGAGCGTTATTCAAGAAGTAGATTACAGCATTCCCTCTCTGGATCTCACCGGACGAAAGCCTGATCAGTTAGATAAAATCACTGCTGAAAGGGGCGAAAGCACTGAAAAGATTGACGAAATCATATCTGGAACGGGCGAATTGACTCCGGATATCGTTCTGAAAAGATTGGCCGCAAACAACGTATATGGTAACGGTGGAGCTGCTTTTCCTACTGCCGAAAAAATAAAAGCTGTGATTGAATCCAATACAAAAAGGAAGTATCTGATCATTAACGGCGTGGAATGTGACCCGGGGCTGATCCATGATAAATGGCTTTTACGAAACCTTGCTGAGGAAATTTACCGTGGAATAAAGGTGGTCAGCCAATGTGCAGATTTTGCTGAAGTAATCCTTGCTGTTAAAAATACTGAAGGTCTGGCATTTCCTGAAGAGGTTAAGCTTCGTCGAGTAAAGAATTTTTACCCTGCGGGTTTCGAAAAAACGTTGATCGAACATGTGGTCGGAATAAAATTGGATGAAGAATCGATTCCTTCTGTTTGCGGAATACTGGTACTTAATGTGCAGACACTCATTTCAGTATATGAAGCTGTATGCCTTAATAAGCCGGCAATTGATAAATACATCACCGTTTCCGATCTCAAAGCAGGTGTGGGCAGAACAGTGAAAGTTAGAATCGGAGAAAATATATGGAAAACAGCCGGTGCTGTTTATCCCGGGCAGAAGCCTGTGTTTACCGGCGGCGGCGTAATGCAGGCTCATATGACCGACGACTTGGAGATCATTAAGAAGGATACGAATTTCATAGCCGTGTCCAATTTGCCGCGGTATAAAGAATCCCCGTTATGTTCAAACTGTAGTGCTTGCGTATCGAATTGCCCGAAGGGTTTACAGGTACACCGAATTGCAGAGCTGGTAGATGCAGAGAAATATGATGAGGCTGCCAGGTTTAGGCCTGACCAATGTATCCGATGCGGTATCTGCAGTTACGTTTGTCTCGCAGGGAAAAATCTCTCTGCAAGGGTGGGGGAAGCGAAGGACAAAGTCAATTCTCTTCGCTCAAGGAATCCAGTGGAGACTGAACTACACTTGACTAAGGAAGTTAATTAGTTCCATCTCCATTATCAACCTGCAGGGTCAACGTCTTCCAGAAAACACAGATAAAACATAGAGAGGTGTAAGATGAATTTTCAGGGATAAGGTTTGCGTAGTAACTGGCGGAGCCAATGGAATAGGCCGTTGTATTGTCTATGAGTTTGCACAGCAGGGTGCAAAGGTTCTATTCATTGACATGGACAAAAATGCGGGTGAAGAGGTTTTATTTAGAATAAAGTCAAATGGCGGAGAAGGGCTTTTCATTCATGGCGATATTTCAGAAAAGCATGTGCTGGAATGCTCAGCTAAAGTTATCTTAGAAACCTACGGAAAAATTGATTACCTAATCAATAAGTCGTAAAGGCATCCTGTCAGGCTGCGGATATGATGATTTCAATTATGTTCTGAAAGTAGGAGTAACAGCACCATATATGCTTTCAAAGCTATTGATGGAGCATTTCAACACAGGAGGCGCCATTGTAAATATTTCTTCAACAAGAGCTGCCATGTCTCAGGCAGATACAGAAAGCTATTCTGCAGCAAAAGGCGGTATTTCGGCCCTGACCCATGCGCTTGCTGTCAGTCTGTCCGGTAAAGTCCGCGTAAATAGTATCAGCCCCGGATGGATCGATACCAGTATAGATTTCGTTGACATAAACTCTGAAGATAACCACAGCATTGCCGACAGAATGCAGCATCCTGTGCAGCGTGTCGGCAGATCTTCTGATATCGTGAGAACGGTAATGTTTTTGTGTGATGAAGAAAGCAGCGGTTTTATTACAGGAGAAAATATTACCGTAGACGGTGGAATGACAAAGCAAATGATCTATCATAATGATTGCGGATGGCAGTATAATGGGGTATAATCCATGGTTGACAGAGTAAATGAGACAATCATAGAATAAAACTTTCTTACAGCGCTAAAGTATAGAGGTGCACACATGGACAAAAATAAAACAAATGCAATGCGGATGTTGGATAAAGCCGGTTTTCAATATGAAATGCGAGCTTACGATACCGGTGACGGACAGATTGACGGAGTGTCCGTTGCGGCAAAAATGGGAATACCGGTTGAGCAGGTGTATAAGACATTGGTTACGCAAGGACATAGCCGAAATTATTATGTTTTTGTTATTCCTGTAGCACTAGAACTGGATCTGAAGGCCGCAGCCAGAAGTGTCGGTGAAAAATCCGTTGAAATGATCAAGGTTGCAGAGATTAATAAGGTAACCGGTTATATTCGCGGCGGGTGTTCACCAATAGGAATGAAAAAAGAATATGTAACAGTACTGGACAGTTCATGCAATGTATTGGACCGGATCATTTTCAGTGCCGGAAAAATTGGCCATCAGATCGAAATGAGTCCGCAGGATTTAATACAAATGATACATTGTAAGGTCGACAAGATCACCGTTTGATGAACCTATCTTTTCATCCATCCACATATTCTATATCACCCTATAACTTAATAATATGTTAATTTACTGATAACTAACGATACTACCTGAGAGAAGGAAATGATTCTACATCCGAAATATTTCCTTCTGAACTAATGCGTTATAATAAAAAAAAGATGCATTTTAATAGTAATGAAATAAAAATGAACTTTTTCACTGTTTAATAGCTCTTACTATTGGGAGGAAATCAATAAATGGATATTCCGGCTCTGGTAAATCAAGCAAGATCTGGTGATAAGGAAGCGTTAATCCGGCTTGTAATGGATCGAAAAAACGAGTATTACAGGCTTGCTTATACATATCTGGAAAGCAGGGAGGACGCATTGGATGCACTGCAGGACATGATTGTACTATTGTTCTGCAATATACGAAAACTCAAGGATGCCGGTGCATTTTACACCTGGAGTAAAACTATCCTGGTGAACCGCTGCCGTGCAATGCAACGAAAAAAAAGCCGCAGTATCGCTTTGGATAACGAAAGGGAAGAGGTCGTCTACCATGAAAATTATCCAGCCCGTGAAGCGAGGCAGGATATCATGCGTTGTATGAAACATTTGAATCCGGGGCAGCAGGAGGCTATCAAGCTCAAGTACTTCATGGATTTCGATTATGCAGCTATTGCCAAAATGACTGATGTACCTGTCGGTACAGTAAAGTCCAGGGTATTTAATGGCTTGTCAAAACTGAAGGAAATGCTCGGAGGTGAAGAGATATGAAAAAGATAGAAACAATTTTACAAGAAAAAACGGAAGAGTGGAATACAATGGAAGCACCGGCAGAAATGGAGGACCGGCTCAGGCAGGCTTTACAGGAGAATAAACGACGTATGCCGTCATACAAGCCGATTGCAGCTATTCTGGCTGTGGTATTGCTGTTCACATACAGTTTTGATTCGCTGGCCTACTATGGAAAGAAATTTACCGGTTATGACGGAATGACGGTAGGCAGCCTTAAAAAATTGAATGAGGAGGGTAAGGGCCAGGAAATCAACAAGTCCTGCACTTTCAGCAATGGTGTCACTGTAACGATTGATGGTTTTGTTTTTGACGATAACCACTGGGTGTTTTATTACAAAGTGCATTGCGAAAGCGGCAATCTACTGGAGGATGTGCTGAAATACAACCTTCCTCAGCTTCATGCTTATGGAATAAGCCCGGAGGGATATAATCTTACGGGAGGCCAAGGCACCCTCATGGATGAACAACATATGTCCTTCGTCGATACGCTGGAACCACCACGGTTTTATGAGAAATGGATGAAGCTTGAGGTTCAGTTGAAGGTTGAAAACGTGTTCGAAACCCAAACAATTCGATTTACATTAAATCGGAATCAGGCCATGGAAAAAACAGCTACGGTTGACTTAAAAGCAGAAGCAAGGCTTGGTGATTACAAGATACTTTTCGACAAGCTGTCCGCATCTGCTATGAGTTCCGTCATCAGCGGTAGAATTATTGCCCTGACGGATGACGCACTCAATGCTTTTAGAGGTGAGACGGCAGAAAGTGCTTTTGTGACGCCACACCTGCGTTTTGACATGGTATCCGACAATGGAGAAGTAAGCACATTTTCCGGTGGACAGAGCGCCTCCGGAAGCAATATCAGCTTTCACAGCAGCGCCGATGCATTACCAAAGGATTTTATCACGCTGCAGCTTAAAAATATCCGTTTTGAAACGATGAAACTGGTTGATAAAACGATTGAGGTCGGAGTGGAAACCACCGATCTGCAAATGGATGATGATCTTATTATTAAAAAGATTATTCAGGAAAATGATGCGGAAACGTGCGTCATACTTTCAAGCCGTGGCATACCCGTGGTAGGATTGTCTACTGGTGATCTCCAACTGGATCAGCTAAATGCTGAAGCGTTGGAATATGAGCCGGAAAGCGAACAGCCTGTTGATCGGGTATATCGGTTTCAGGGTACGGGCAGCAATTTAATGTTATCTGTCAAATTTATCCGGTATTCCGAATATAGCGCCGATACAGTAAACATTCCTATAGATTAGGCTTTCATCCTGTAAAGCAACCTTTGGTTCACATATATTGTTAATGTAACAAGCAATATGATCGGAATTAAGGAGATAATGTTGTTATGAAGAAGTAACTGCTTAGCCAGATAATTAATACTAAAAGAATTGATTCACGCAATATAAAAAAAATGTTCGTTAGGGCATACCTTCTAAAAAATGCATATGATTACGCGAAATATAAATTTCGCGTAATCAGAGGGAGGAAAAATAATCAAATGTTTTTCCTTTAAAGATCATACAGTTCTTTATTGTTTATAGATACATTTCAAATTATGTCTCAAACGGCGCGCCTTTAAAAATCACCTATTAGCCATATTCGCTTTACATCATAATTTTTCTTTCCTACGAGGTAAACTTTCTTAATCTTGGTTTTATCTATTTCAAAACCCAGTTTGAAATCATCATCATGATCTGAAGATGCTGCAACTGAATAATAATACTTACCACTGATTAATATGGATTTTATCTTCAAAAATATATTCTTTTTGTTGAATCATCGCTGCCTCTGGTGAAGGATGCCCCAACGCTATGTAACATGGCATGATGTACTCTTCAGGGTGATTTAATACCTCTAAAATGTGCTCAGGTTCATTTCCTGATGGAATACGAATAGCTGCACCTAAACCTTCTGATGTCGCAGCAAGTAAAATATTTTCTATACAGCACCAAATAGAGGCGAATGCATTGAGAGAACTCAATGTTTTCGGATTTAGCAGAGGAGAACACTGTTTAAAGAATGGCAATACCAAACAACCCGACTTATAAAGCATTTCATATTGTTTGGGAACTGCGTCATTATACATTTTTTGCTGGCATTCGTCAGGGAAACGCCATGACTGCATAATATCTTCTGTATACTTCTTAGGAATTAAATTAATTATTGAAGCAATTTTCTGCTTATCGGTAACAACAACAAATTCCCAATTCCGCATATGGTCGTTCGTAGGCGCTTTCATCCCCGCCAATAAAACTCTTTTCACAACATCTATCCCTACGGGTGTTTCAGTAAAATCACGTATGGTTTTACGGGCATTCACTACATCATAGAATTCCATTAGAATACGCCTCCATAAAATAAATCATGTTTCGTCTGTTTAGTATAGATCAATACTCAGTACTACTTCATCGTCTTCCATTTCACCAGTAGGCTTGAAACCTAATTTTTTATAAAAATCTTCTGCTCCTCCCTCACAATTAGGCGCGGAGCTTGTTATTAATTGTTTTGCATTTGGTCTAGTACGTACATATTCCTTCAATAATTCGATACCATCAGTTCCATATCCTTTACCTTGAAATTGTGCATCAATCATGTATCTCCACAAAAAATATTCTGGTTTTTCAGTATTATCATACAGCATTAAAAATCCAACAGGGACATCATCAACTGTGTATATTGCTCTTGTCCAAGCAAATTGAGAAACATACGCTTGAGCTAAGGAGTAGATATTTGATGCCACTCTCTGCCCTTCTTTTATTTTCATATTGATTACGGATTGTAGGTTTTCTTCAGTAATCTCTACCAACTTAACACTTCTTACCATAATATTATAGATCCCTTCTCTACACTATCTCACAGTATAAAACACTCTCACAGATCACTATTTTTGCCCGACGGATGGAGCCCGGGCGACGTACGATGATCGATATTACAACTAACTCTTAGGATTGCATATGAAGTTGAGCCGAAAGAAAACCAAGAATCAGTTAATTGAACTGAAACCTGGCTCAATTTCATATGTAATTCAGTTGAACAAATCTCTTAGGTCCTTTCTATGGGGATTCAATATGTCCGGTTCATCTGTAGATTATTGTTTTGTATTCCTGTCTATCCCATTTTATTATATTTTATTCCTTTTTGCAATCAGGCTTTTCCTTTATAAACACCTCATGAAAGCTCCAAGTGGTTAAAACAGCCCCCGCCTCTTTGATTTCACACTTAAAAAAGCGCATACGTATCCTGTTTATCCTCCCACTGTATAAAGTCAATATGATCATGCCCCGAGGCCGAAGCCCGAAGCGTGAATGCTTTGTTAGACGTAGTACGGCAGCCCCACGAAGCCAGAGCTGCACGGACGCGGCGCCAAAAATGTTTTTTTATTAAAACTGCGACTTCGCCTCATCAGGATCAAATTCTTGTAAATTTATAAGTTGTTTTTTCCCTCTATTTCCTTTTCTAGTTTTAATTTTACCATCTACAAGCTCTCTAAATATATAATCACCCGTAAGCAAGTTATAGTCTTCTTCAACATTGTCCATTTCTTCACCAACTTCTACCAGCCCACCTTCAGTAGCTCCAATTAAATACCAACCATTATTCTGATAACGAAATTGGTAGCTCGAATACCATCTCGGATACGAACCACCAAAAAAATTTAACAAGACTGAACCTCTGCTTATTGATATACCATCAAAAGGATCTCCATAAGGTCCTCCCTCACATCCAAGAAGTATAGCTTTTTCTGCCTTTATTGAGAGTGAATAGGTATTATCATTGTTCGCAAATACTATCAACAAATGTCTTGGTGAGTTCACAGCATACTCTGTGCTTCCCTCTCCTTTTATACTTTCCTCAATAACAAACGCTTTATCAGTTAAACCATCTTTATTTAGATCGCCTTCTGCAATGGCTAAACTATCATCATCATATTTTTGTAGTATGTGCCATCCATGAGGGATAAACTCAGATATATCTTGAAAATCTATTTTGTTTATGGTTTCACTTTGTCTATCCTCTTCTTTATTGTCATTTGATTTCTCCATTGATTTATCTTCTGTTAAAATTTTTGATGGATCAGATGTTGTTTTGTCAACTTCCGAGTTACTAATTTCATTTTTATTCATACATCCAACATACCCAAGTAAACTAAATAACATTACTATTAATAATACAAACCTTTTCATTTATTAATCCTTTCAAATAAGTCTTCAATATTTCTTTAAAATCCTGCGAAGCCTTGCCCTAAACACCCGCACACACGATGTGCGCGACAAATGCTGCCGTATTTCGTCAAACGGCCTAGCAGTCGCCATTCCGATGAACTGGACCCTCAGAGCCCTTCTCCCTGGCGGTGCTTGCCACCCGGGATGCATGGATAACTTTTCTGGCGGATATATAAACAATGCAAAAAACATAATCAAAACACAAATAGCAAAGCTAAAAATACTTTGAATATAATATCCAAAACCTCTGAAAAAAGGAGGTCTAGATCTTTCTTTTCTTTTCAGCTTACATCTGCTCATCTATAACCACTAAAATCCTCTCTATATTCAGAGTATTCTCCATTACAGTAGCATATTTATTGCGAAAACACTATATTTACAAAGCACAACCATTGCGGAAGTACATTCACCCGACGGCTGGAGGCCCGGGCGACGTCGATGGATGGCATTTCGTAGAACGTCCCGCTGTCGCGACGTTCCTGAACCGGACCCGCGAAGCCCTTCTCCTTGGCGGTGCTTGCACCCGGTGAAGGAATGTGGTGTACTGTAGGGACTATTATTGTAGGAACCAAATCTGGGACTCAGACCATGTACACCCCTGCGCAGACAGCATTGTTATGTGCAGTAGGGCCTGTCCTCCGGCCGCTCGGCGGAGTCAAGGCCGGATAATTTTTTTAACTACCAGACTATTATTGATTAACTAATGAAGAAATTATATTTTTTGCAATTTCAAAAACTATAGTAAAAATTATTCCTAATGCAAAAAAGATTGTTTCTTTTTTTGAGCTTCTCTTTTCTTGTTTTATGTTGTTTTCTTTGAATACTTTATTAATATAATTTATTGCTTCAGGCTGTGTTTCCTTCAATACATTTATACTTATATTCAATTCTTTTTCCTGTTCGGATAGAGTATGAATTTTACTTTCAAGTGAATTAATCATATTTTTACGCTTTTCAATATCAGAAAAAATCGAATAATATGTATTATCTATTTCTTTAGCAATTTTTTCCATTTATTTCAATTGTGCATCTAATTTTTCGAAGTCAGTTAATAGAATTTCCTGCTTCTCGTTTTCTTTATCATTATTCATTAATCTTCGATTTATATAAAACAAAATAGACCCAACTATTAATAAACCAGGATAAAAATACCACTCATATCCATTTTCAAAAACCCAAATTGTAGTATCCCAAAACATAAAATATCTCCTCATTCATTGTTTTTACGCAGAGCGCCAATTTTCCGCACGGTGGAGTCAAGGCCGGGGAATCTATATTAATCCTTCTAAATATAAACAACACTTATCTATGAGACATGAATAAATAATAGTCAGAAGCTATTCTTTTTTTAATAAAGAAATTAATAACCCAACAACTGCCGCAACTGTACCTAGTATTGTAGCAACAACCCCAATTTTATTTATCTTATAGGATCTATCTATATCAGCTAATGAAATATCATTAAGTTGTAATGAATCGTTTTTAGGATTTAACGTTTCTTCAAACCACTTTTGCAAATGGTTTGCTGTTTCATTAACCCAGACTTTGTCCCTAAAGGATATCTGTATCTTTCTTTTACATATAATATGTTTTTTATACTTTTCCTCATTCTCATAACTGTCATAATTTAGAAAATATGAAGCTGAATGACCTACTTCTTTGAATTTACTAATATACAATTCAAACGACTCAAAATCATCATTTGGTAGAATTTGATTTTCAAAATCCTCTAAACTCTCAATTTGCATATATTGACTATTATTTATTAATTTCAATCTAATTTTAAAACTTGTTTTAACATCTTTTAATGAATTAATTTTATCCAAATATTCTATACACTTGTTAAAATACTGAATTATTGTTGCTTTATTTATAATCTCATGAGGAATTGATCTAAACTCAGAATATTCCATTTCCACACCTACTTTAATTTATTAAAAGAATTATACCATATTTATGAAGAATATTACATATTTCACTTAACTTATACAATTTACTAAATAATTTTTTCCAAAAGATTAGTCTTTATTATTCGCCCCAGCCACGGAGTGCGGGGCGACGTCTGACAGGCCATATTGCATATAACTATTACTGTACCGACCTTTTTCGCATAATCAAAACCAGTAGTTACTTCTGCGAAATAGTTCGTATAGACATAATAAACAAGGTAATTGTATTATCTGTAAACAAAGCCGTCAAGTGGATTGGAAGATTTATTTTTCTTCACGTTAGATACTTTTTTCTTACCAAAGTAATTCCCCAACAAAGAATACTGTTTTTTGCAAGTACTTTCTGTAACGAAATGCAATGCAAAAGTGTAACACCCCAAGTTGTATTTAGTTATTAGATTGTTTCATCAGCGAATGCTTCAATCGCCAGCTGTCACGACCAAAAACAAC
>JAEZLF010000102.1 GCA_023435925.1 Bacillota bacterium | reverse complement strand
TCCCTCAACATGTATAGTATAATTATACTATACATTAGAAAGAATTGCAAGCTTTATTTTGGTTCAAAGCCCTATTTTATCTCACCTTCAGGATTGTATTGTATAAAAGTGCGGGAGTTTAGGTTGTGCTGCACCTGGGCCGGTTCCTTACCTATATAATAGTAGTACCGTGAATTTATGTCGTTCCGCTTCCGTTTCAATGTTCCTTCCCGAACCAAGGCAGTAAGCTTACTTTGTGCCTTTTTCTGAGGCTGGGAATTTTCTACATAGAAAAGCCTTGCTATGTGGGTAACGTCACAAGCTTTGAACCTCTCCACAAGTTCCAGAATCCTTTTTACTCTATCGTTTTTCAATACCATACTCTATATACCCCCTGACTTTTTCAACCTTTACAGCTTTATTTATGAACGTGTGCTTTATCAGCTTCTTGACTTCATCAGTGGTAATCATCATGCTTTGCATTTCCGTAAATTTGCTACCTTCTTTCAGTATTCCGTGTCCAAACCCCCGGAGGCCTTCAAGCCCTTCCTTGTCTATGATAACCCGGCTGTTAATTTGTGTTGTGGTTTTCAATCCTAGCATGTTCCCAATGTTCGCCTTGATCTTCCCGTCAAGAATATCCTTGTCCGGACGCTGACAGGCAAGTATTAAATGAATGCCAACGGCGCGGGCTTTCCGTGCAATGTAATTAATAAGTATGTTCATTTCTTTGTCCTCTGCCAGATCAGCGTATTCATCAATGATGCAGAGGATATATTTCAGTGAATGTTTCCGGTTATATTCTTTTATGTTCACCTTGCCGGCTCTCTCTAGGAGCTTATACCGGCGGTCTGTTTCTGCCGCAAGAGCCTGAAGAGTATAAAGGATTTCATCATCATCCCGTGAGTAGGAAGCCACAAAGCTGCTGTTTTTAAAGTGGGTAAACTCTACCCTTTTAGGGTCTATCAAGTGCAATTCTACAGGCTTATTATCAAGTATTAGCTGAGTAATGATTCCACGCAGAATAACAGTCTTACCGCCATTAGTTTCCCCGAAAATACCTAAGTGTGGAGAAGGTGAGGAATCTAAAGGAAGTGTTAATATACCGTCCCTGGAATAGCCCAGAACGATTTCTAGAGGGTTTTCCGTATGCACCTGAGTGAATGGGTATGTCTTGTGTAAAATGGTTTCCTTGACGCTCATAATCAGTATGCCATTGTTAAACTCAAAGCTGACGGCCGCATCCATAGCCTGTGATATGTGAGGTTCTTTATCCTTGAACTGCTGCAAGCATAAGCCTTTGGGAAGTGATAAAATATAATCTCTGCCGTAGTTCTTCTTAATCGTCCGTATCTTTTTGGGTACCAGAATGGCCCCGGAGATAGTCCGGATATAAAGCCCACAGTTTAGGAATATGTGCTCCATTCTTGAATAATGACCCAACCATAGGCCTATCCCCGTAATGGCAGCACCACCGCATACAGTGGCAGGCAGGAGCCATCCGGGAGCGGAGGGCCAGAGAAGGGCAGCCAGGCCCAGCCCGGCCAACCCCAAACCCCCAACCCCAATATTTTTATTATTTTCCATCGAAACACCTTCTTATATTTCTCATGAAATACATATTTGAAGCCGTTTTAAGGCTATCGGACAGGCAGACGGTTACACCGGGGTATACACTAGGGCATACACCGGAGTATAACCCTGCCAGCTTACAGAATTATGATTGTGGAATATTCGTCCAAGTAGTAATCCAAAACCGCTGCCGTCGCTTTCCTAATCCTTACCGCGCTCATATGGTGACTGTCAAATATTACTAAGTCTCTACCCTCGAGCTGTTTCAGCTTTTCTTCATCACAACCAGGCTGATAAATCGTTTCCGGATATTCAACCTCAATCTTTGTAGCCTTCATATATTGCGTACCTGATGAAAAGCGCTCTTTTGCCTTTAATTTGGCTTCATGGGTGCAGCTGGCCTCTACAATGAGGTTACCTGCTGCCGTGCAAATTTGAAATAACACAATATCTCCTTCCTTTCGGGGAAGCGGCCGGAGCCGCTCCACATATCATCTATTAGTAACTATCACTGCTGCATTCGGTTCAAGGCCTTTCGGAGCTTTACTCCAACTTTCATCATCAAGGATCTCGCTAGCAGTTTTGGTTATAGTTTCAACATCCTTTGGAAAATCTACATTCTCTACCGGCAAGCCCCGAATAACAATGCACTTAATAGAATTATCTGCTCCAAGGTGAACGTTGAGTTTTATGCCATGACGTTTAAGAGACGCCGCGGGAAGGCTAATAAACCTTTTAGCACATTCATGATGGTAATATATATCGGTTTTGCCGCACTTCATGGTAAAATAATTTTTAGTAGTTAGATTTATAAGTTTCCCACAATCGCGGCATTCTTTATGTGTGTTAGAACGGTTTATGCAATGTTGTTTCTTCTCGACATTACTTTTCATCAGTGCTACCCCCTTTAGCTTCCTGAGCTTTCATTAATCCCCTGGCACATCCCAAGAGGCTGTATAGGTTTTTAAACCATAATTGCCCTACTATGTCATTTATTTCGCTCATGGTATTGTCATAGGTGATGATCTGAGGCTCTGAACCTGTCTTGCTTTTATTCATTAGCTTATCTCTCCTTTTTTGTATTTTAAATTAAGGAAGCGGGCCGCTTCATGCCTCACAATCAGGCAGGCCCAATTTATCTGCAAGCATTTCGTATGCTTTAACACCGTTGTAGTATTCAAAAAGCGTTTTCTTTGCTTTATCGCTACTGACCCCATGATCTGTAAGCAAATCCATTAGTTTATTGAATGCATCTGCTTTCTGATCCCACGCTTGCTTGAAATCTTCACGCAATAGTGCCTGGTTGTAACTCATTTTGCTTTTACCGGTTTTACCATCAGCGGAGCAATACGCCATAAGCTCCACACCATCGTAGAAGCCTTTTTCATAAGCCAAATCTGTTATAGCACTCTCCATAAGGCCAACGGCTAACTCAACATTATCACGCGCTTTAAATTCCAAGTTCAACCCGTCAAGCACTTCAAGGTATTTCTTTTCCTCAGCCTTGTACATCTTGTTTTTAAATACAGCGCGATCCATCTTTTTGGAATATTCATTTGATTTCATATAGTCTTTTAACATTAACATTACCCCCATCGTGTTTTATGTACCCGGTCACCCGGGCCAATCTTCTTTATTCGTTCGGCATGAACCTTACCAGTTTTAGATTACGTTCCTGAATAGCCTGCTGGATATGCTGCCGTTCCTCGGTGTCGCTGGTTTTACCGAGTGCTTCATAGAGTGTTTCAAGCTCTGATTCAATTTTTTCGATAGTGAAAAGTTCGATCAAATATAATATGCCTCCTTTCAGTCCTTGAAAGCAGGCATATGACATGCTATAATTGACATGAAATAGCCTTTATCAAGGTTGTTTTGTGTGCCGGGTGTCCTCTAAACTTTGGTCGGTGGAGAGGCTCCCGGTTTTTATTTGTCATTATTCAGGTGTTCAATAACAATCATCCTAATTAATCCGCTTACTGTTGTACCTTTTTGTTCAGCCTCCTTTCTTATAGCCTCTAAATGTTCGGTGGAAAGAAATATATTGATCCTTTCCGTGTTTTGCTTCTCTCTTGGGCTAATTTTTATCATCTCCTTTACATTTAATATATGTATAATATCACCCCTTTATACATACGTCAATATATTTCCGAAATGTTTTCCAAATAAAAAAAGGAGCCCGAAGGCTTAGAGTATTATAATTTATAAAACTTCTTTTGTCCCATCATTTCTTATAACAAATCTTGTTTTACACCTATCACATTTTCCGGTATTGCCATTGAGCTTAACTTTAAAAGAACATTTCGGACATGCCTCAGAGGGTATTTTTGAGTAAACGTAAATTCCATAAGGTATTCCTATAAAAATAAATAAGAATAGAAATATGATTAACATATATTCAGCCCCTTCCACTACCATAATTCTCCACAAAATGTATAACTCCTTCTTAAAAATGAAATACTGTTACTAAAAAATCAAAAGGAGCGTTAAATACTTATGCCAAAGGTTAAAAAATCTTCCCACAAGCTATATCACCCTCCGTATGCAAAATTTCAAGGTTATTGTAAGGAGCATAGAATAAGACTCCAGGATATAGGCAATCTGTTAGGGCAATCTATCCAAACAGTAAGTTCAAAGAACAATGGACAGGCGGATTATAGGGTAAGTGAAATAAACATAATATGCGATCATTTTAGGATCAGTGCGGATATGTTTAGAACAGCTCATTAAATAGTAGAAATAACACCACATGTCATCAATTGGGTAGTGGACTCGGTATTTTATTGTAGTCAATCAGTCCAAAATTGGACTTGTTAAAAGGACCCCCCAATTTTAGGGAGTCCTCTGATTTGACCTTTAACTTATATTTGAGTAAAATAAAAAGCCACCGGTTAAGGTAGCTTTGTTACAAAACCTCAAACAGAAAATGTGATCCTAAGCGATATTGAATATGCCCTTAAGCCTATCAATTTCACTTTGATATTTCGATATCTTGTTTTCTGAGAATTGAATGTGGCCCTGAAGGACTGCAATCCGATGCGAACAATACGATATGTCACAATATTCTTTATATCTATTAATTACTGCTTCAATGTCCGAAATTGCATCCGGATCTGTTAATTGACTTTTTATTGCTAACAAGTCTTGCAGACCGCTATCGTATGCAGCTTGATTTTGAGCTAAAACATCATATTTAAGTGTCCAACGTTCTAAATCTTTACGATATGTTCTTAAGTCATTTTCTATTTTTTCGATTTCTTTACTTTTGTTCCCGATAATTGGTGCGACTGATGCCTTCTTCGCTTGATCAATATTAACGCTCATATTAATTCCCCTTTCTGACAGCTTTAGCAGCGTTGGGTGTGCTCCTAACCCCACACCCAGGGCAATAATTATCGGTATAACCTGCTTTGGTCATGAAATTCTGCTTTTTGCTGTTTTCTTGCCTCTCTGCAGCTCTTACACCTTTTAGGCTCTGGGAAGCCCTTATCTTTATAAAAAGCCTGTTCGCTTTCAGTTAAAACAAATGGTGTCCCACAATCTTTACAAATTATTGTTTTATCCATTATGTACCTCACCTTTCTAAAAGTAATTTCTTTTGTTTCTCGATATATTCATCAGGATTAAAACCACACCTTAAAGCATAGTACCGAAGGGCCTTTTCTGTGCCGGAGCAAGGATATTCTTTATAATGCCTGGCTTCAGCCCTTAAAATTAACTCTTTCATCGGGCTAACTTCGCCTTTACCTCTGCGCTTACTTCTTATTGTTTTTCTTGGCATCTTAACCCTCCGCTCCTATTTAAAAATAAATTCTTCTCCCGGTTCTATACGCTTCGATTTATCAAAAGCATTTCTAAACCATACGTGCCGCTTCCGGAATTCCTCAATCGTTACCCCATGTTCCTGAAGTGTAAGCAGCTCACACATTGAAGGCATTTTGTCCGGGTTTCTAATAAGATCCCGTAATTCATAATGCAAGGAGAAAGAATTGAACGGGTTACGCCTTCCAGTTTTACGCTTGCTGCGAATTAATTTTCTTGGCATCTGCTACCACCTCGATTTAATGTTAAGCTATCAACATTAAACATTTCTCTTTCCCAGAGCCACAGAAGGTTATATCTTGCAAGGACTTCCCAATCTTTTTCCCCATCCTTCCGTGTGCCTTTAAAGTCAAATACCCACCATGCTGCAGGCCTCATGCCGGGGTGATCTCGAAGGCTGTTCCATTCTCCGAGTATTCTATCCCTGTTATCATTCCAAGCCCGTCTCATGCTTTCTCTAGCCTTCCCGTGCGGGTAGGACTCACAGAAAACATTCAGTTCAAGTTCAGTGTCAAGGGATAGGCTTTCATATCTCCGTTTCGATTTCACATTCTTGCGTGGCATCTGTCTTCACCCCTTAATATTGCCGTGGGCCTCTCCCTGGTTCCCCCGGAGGCTCCAAGTCAAGTCCCAACTCCCTGAGAAGTAACCGGGCTGTGTTCTTACTGTCTATCTCAATCTTAACCGCAGGATGTGCTTTTTTGGAACCGTAGCGGTCAGTTACGGTTAATCCATCGGCTTTGACTTCTTCCCTTGCTTGATCTGCCCTGTCAAGGCATTCACAGGCCCTTGTAAGTATAACTAAGTGATGTGGTTCAAGGTCAAAGTCCTTCAGGACACTTTTATAAAAATTTCGCATTTCTTCAGATAAATGCTGTGGGATTTTTACTCTTTTTGCCATCTATTTTCACCTCCCGGTTTCACGAAACTTGTTGGGTACACATGTATGCGTGCTAGAGGGCACACTCGGTACTGAAAGTTGGTTTTGTAGAGAACAAGGCACCCCCTGGGGTATCCTTACAGCCAATAGATTTTAAAAGTTAGGAGACCGGCAACCCGGCGGAAACCGGCCCCCTATTCAGGAAGTAGAACAGTAATTCATTCGCGGACTGTGAACCGGTCTGACGTGCGCTTTACCGCCCCAACGTCAAGGGCTATGTAATTACTTTAAGACAACAAACGGACTTGCATAATTGCCGTTCTTCAGTTTCAGTGGAGCCGCAACAATTCCATGACCGTCTACATTCTTTATAACTCGCATCTGGCTTTTGTTTTGTCTGAAGTTTGCTACATCGGAAATAGTTATCCTTAACCCTGTACCATCCTTGATACCGTAATATCTAAAGTCACAGAGCATTAGATCCCCTCTTTGCCCTTTTATTGGAGTTGCTTCGGTAAATTCCACAGGGATATTTAGAATCTTTCCATCTTTGTACACTGAATTATTGCCGGCATCAACCATTGTAGTTATATCAGTTGCTATTGACTGACTTGCAACCCATACAGCCTTTTTTATGCTCTGTGGAAGTAGCTTTGAAAACATGTTCACGGCATCTGTGAAGCTTACAGTGTTGGCTGCAGCTCTATCCACATCAATTCTGCCAGGACAATGAATAACTCCATGTGGTCTTTCCAGTCCCGATCCCACAAGGAAGGCTTCATCTTCAGATTCTATAACTACGTCCGTAATAATCTGGTCAAAGTAGTTCTCGCTGGATACATTATTTAGCAACCTGTCACTTACAGTTATGATGCCCCCTACCTCGTGCGGCACAAAAAGTGTCTCTTCGAATTCAGCATCAACATCAGGCATATCATCTTCGCCGAACCATGCCATTTGAAACTTGCCTGATATGCCATCTTCGCCCTGTTTCAGTTTAGGTACAGCCAAAGGAACATCGGGGCCATCTTCGTCTGCATCCATTACAAGTGCCCTTGATCTAACAATTGAATCCTCTTTAGCAATAGACAGTATTTTATTTGCAACTTTAGCCGGTGGGAAGAATCCTGTTGTGATATTGCTTATACGCACCTTCTGGCTTTGAGTGTCTATCGAAACTATTTCTGTTTCATGTCTTATTGATTGAAAAAACTGTTGCATGTTTTTAATTGAGGTTTCCATATGTTTATCTCTCCTATTCTATAATTTATTTGCTGTATATCCTCTTTTTTATCTCGTCAAATGCCATAATTCTCAACTGCTCCCAAGTAAGAGCTGCAGCTTGATCGGGTACGGTGTGGGCAAAGCTTTTTATTATGAATTGCTCTTCAATTGACGGCCGCATGCTTAGACTGGATATTTTTGACCTGTATGCTTTGAGTGCGTTTATTGCAATCTGCATTCGCTGATCCAACTGCCCAAGAGCTGTGTTGAATTCCTTGCCTGCCTTTATTACTTCCACACCGAGGTTGAAAGCAATTTTAGCCTGATTTATAACCGCTTCATTTTCAGGATACTGTGATTTACGCTCAAAGGATTTTATTACAATATCCAAGCTCTTAATTTGGTCAATAACCGTTGTTATCTCTGCTAACAGATCATCATATGGTTCTTTATTGCCTATATTTTCATGAATCTTGTCTGTCAACCGGGATTTCTGAGCCTGCAATTCGTTAATTCTCTGTGTTACCTCTTCAAAATCTTTTTCATTGCTTTTTGCTTCTCTTGTTGCAATTTCAGTTTGTAGTTTGCTAAATTCCTTATTAAATATCTGCAGCGCCGTTTCAAGCTTCTCAACTTCAGGCACGTGCATAATTTCATTTAGGGATTTAAACGCCAGTTTTTTTTCATCAATCATAATTTGTTTTTCTCCTTTCGTTTCTGCTGACTGTTCGTAGCATGTTTAAGAGATTGCCCGGGGAGCCGTACGCTCTCCCCGGAAGATTAAAATGTTACCATGCTTGCAGACCTCATTCACCGGCTGCGGGGTTCCACCTGCGCTTTAAAGTCTCAGGTGGAAGACTATATTTTAAAAACTAAAAAATGTGCATTTAAGGAGCGTGGCAACCCTTGGCACCGGCGCTTAATACCCTGCCCATTCCAGCCTTTCGAGCGCTGTTGCTTCAGTGTCATATCTCATGTGCCCTATCTTCTCAGCCTTTATCATCCTTATTTGCTCCCGTCCCCATCGGCTCCGCAGTATTCTCCATATCGCCTTTTTAAAATTCCATACTGCGCCTTGCCCTGTTGCTAAACTATGTGCCTTTGCTATATCTTCATATGTCCAGGGCTCACCGTAACCTTCCCATGCTACCCGGAGCTTTACTATTTCTCGCTGCCTCAGTGGAAGGCATTCTCGCATTACATTTTCTAGCTCCTGCCGCAACTCCCGGCGTTCTGCGTGCCGGAATGCTGCAAGTTCCGCATCCTCATCCGGTAGAGTATCCTGAAGTGTGGTTTCACTATCATCATCCAATGGTTCGTTCAAGCTTTTTGCATCCCTATGTTGCTGATTCTGGTCCAGGTATCGCATGATATGACCTTTTATGTAGTACACAGCCCATGTTGAGAACTTAGCGCTGTTTTCCTTGTCCGGATTATACGTATCCACAGCCTTCAAGAACCCTTCCCAGCCTGTTTGTATTAAGTCGTTAAGATCGTCAAGGCCGTAATACTTATGAGCTATGAAGCTGATTAATCCTGAATTTGCCTCACATAATTTATCTAGGGCGAATACGTCACCGGACCTGTAGTTTTTAATGAGTTCTTCATTTGTCAATGTGTCGCCCCTCCTCTTTTGTGTTAAGAAGACTTTGCTTTAGATACTGGCCATTTTACTATGTAGTCCGGCATTTCTTTTAATTCCCAACAATGCGGGGCTCGTGAGCCTTCAGGATCCTCTCCAGCCTTACCATGTATGTGGATTTGCTGGCAGTACGGGCACAATACCTTTACAGTAAGCTCATCTTCTCCCACAATGTAGGCAATTGGATATTCTCCGGTTCTCTCAACCTTTGCCGCCAGATCCTTTGCCTCCTGTTTGATTTTGTCTTTTAACCTCACGTACTTCATGCACTCACAACCTTTCCCATTTCCATTGTGGAACAAGTGCCACAAGTGGAACCATATCTCCTATAATGTTATTTTTATATATAATCTCCTATATCCCTATAGGCTCTATTTTTATCTCTATTTATATTTTCTTGTTCCATTTGTTCCAATAGGCTTCAAAGTATTAATATTGCTATGTTTTATATGGAACAACCACCTGGAACAAGACCGGAACAAGACCACTTTAAATCTTCACTTGTTCCCACGGATAAACATTTACATCTCCTACGTACCTTTCTTTGCACTCTCTTTCAAACACACGTTGTTTACCATATTCCTTGATCCGCCGTGACTTGTCTCCCCTTTTCCATCCGGGTATCTGCAGCATAATGTCGCTCATTTCATAAGCTTTAGCAGCCGTGTAATCCACAACCTTCCCGCCAAAACACTCAACATACAACTCGACACCTGATACGTAGTCACGAGCAACCTTTCCGTCGTCTCTTTTTTCATATAGCCAAGTCAATTTTTCTGAAATAGATCTCGTATCCCAATCCGACGGCAATAATCTATCTAAAAACTCAGCTGCAATTCCGGCCTTTCCGCCAAGTTCCGTAAATTTTCCTTGCATTTCATTTGCCTGTGTTTCTACATCATTATTTAAAAACAGATCCTCACCGGCCTTGTATGCCTGATCAGCCTCAGCCCACACCTGATCCACTATATCCGGAGTCAACTCTTTCCACATCCTTGATGCATCCTTGACCACCACTGGCCAAAAGCGCCGGCCACCTGTTGCATCCCTGAGAAAATCATCCCGGTTTGAAGTCCCGGCAAATATGCACTGCCGTGGAAAGGTTTCCAACCTGGGACCATATGACGGCCTGTATGCATCTTCTTGTTTTGATAAAAAGCATTTTATATGTTCTACATCAGAGCGCTTCATAACAGAAAGCTCCCCGACCTCTATAATCCACTTTCCCGCTAAAGCTTCCATGCTCTCTTTTGAATTGTCAAATGCTGAAACTGAGTCAGAAAAATATTCTGCTTTCCTTGCCAACCGTGTAAAGAATTGACTCTTACCTAAACCCTGAGAACCAACTAAAATAAGCATATAATCAAATTTACACCCCGGATTTCTTACCCTGGCAGCCCCGGCTATAAGAAATTTTCGTGTAACCGCTCTTACATATGGCGTATCATCAGCGCCCATATAATAAATAAGCATAGTATCCAACCTGTGGACACCATCCCATTTTAAGCTGTCAAGATAATCGCATACAGGGTGAAAAGAATTTTCCTGAAATGTTAGATCCAGCGCATCGGTAATGGCTTCTTTTTTTCTTAGACCATAATTTTTTTCAAGATAATATCTAAGACCAGCATCGTCTACTTTTGACCATGGCCGTGGAAATATTTTTGATTCCCACGGTGTGGGGTTTACGAGCCTCTCACGCCGTGTAAATATATCATAGGCTGCGCACCCGGAAACTTCAACATCATTTAATAATATTAAATATACATTATGGATGGTTTGAACTAACAGACCTTTTTCATCCCTCTGGAGATTCTCTTGCCACATTTCTGCTGGCTTCCCCGGAAGGCTGGTACTTTGCTTTATTTTCTCGCTAGATTTCATGATATGCAAGGTTTGTTTGCTCTTCTTATAAGCCGCAGATCTCTTTTGCTGCTTATCTTTGTTACGGAAATTATTCCAACAACCAAAACAAGATAGTTTTCCGGTGGTCTCTCTGTGTCTTTCGGCAACTACTCGTTTTACTTCAGTTCCACATTCTTCACAGAGCACCGTGTCGCTTAGTGGATTTTTCCTTTGTTCATTCATTATGTATATACCTCACTGGCTATCTTATTGCGCGTAATTTATTTGTTCCTGCTTCCACGGACTGCAGGCTGTCGAGCCATTTATCTATTGCTTCCTGCTCATAGAAAAAACGGCGAATTCCCGGGAATTTTACCATAGGGATTTTGCCCTCACGGGTTAATCGTCCCAACGTATCAGGGCGAAGCTTGCCATTCAGATATGCGATTAATTCGGGTTTATCCATTAACTGACGCGACATGTCTTCAGGCCCCCTTATTAACTTCTACTATTTCAAACAAATCATCAAACGCCACACCTAAAGCAGTACATATTTTTTTAGCTGTTGAAATAGATACCTTTTGTGTCTTTTTAGTTTCGATCCTATGAATTGTAATTACATCAATATCTGCAGCCCTAGATAGCTTGCGCATACTAAATCCTTTTTTTATTCTATCCTCGACCAGCATGTCTGTTTTTGCAATTATACTTC
Organism: Bacillota bacterium; assembly: GCA_023435925.1. Classification (GTDB taxonomy): domain Bacteria; phylum Bacillota; class Clostridia; order Acetivibrionales; family DTU013; genus JAEZLF01. The sequence continues at coordinate 7,491 of JAEZLF010000102.1, read as the reverse complement.
TCATTTGGCATAACCTCCACAACAAATCTCACTATAAGCATAATACAACGCATAGCATATGTCAATAATAATTTCCCGCTATTTGTTGACATTGTGTTTGCATTCTGATAAAATATTATAGAAAGGATGTGCAATATGGAAAAAAAGTTAAGTAAAAGAATTAAGCAATTGAGAGAATTGAAAGGACTTACACAATCTCAATTAGCTGAAATACTGGGTATTAAAAACCAAACTGTATCTAACTATGAATCCGGAGAACGTGAACCTAGTTATGATATACTTCTAAAACTTGCGGATTGTTTCGGGGTAACGACAGATTATTTGTTTGGACGTACTAACATTGAAAGAAATATGCTGCCTGAGCTATCTGAAGATCTAAAAAAAATATGGGATGCATGTCTAGACAATGAGCAATTTTTATTAGTTTTTAAGGAAATACTTAATATTATGGAAAGTTTGATCAATCTTGATTTGAAATATAACAGTAATTATTTGTCTGAAAGTAAAGGACTATTCTCGGGGATTTCAGATTTTTATAAACAAATAAATTCCAGTAGATTCTCAAGGGCTTACATTAAAGAACAGATAGATAAAGCAGATGCCCATATTAATTATGTTAATGCTCGTTTTAATGAAATAAAATGGATTCCCTTCGAACCGCCCTTCCCATGGGAAACAGAGCAAAAGGACGGTGAATAACATGGCAGGTACAGGCAATATAACCTACCTCGGCGGAGATAAATACAAATTTACAGTAAGTAACGGCTTTAATCCGGACGGAACTCGCAACCGTAGCTGCAAAACAATTATAGCAAAAGGTAAGACCGATGAAGCAAAGCAGGACTATGTTAAAAGGCAGCTTGCATTATTTGAGAATGAAGTTAAAAAAGGTGAACATACAAAGCCCACACATTACACCCTTTCGAGCTATGTTGACGTGTGGAAGGTGAATGCAGCCCGAGACTTAGCGCCAAAAACATTCTACCGGTACAATGAACTGCTGAAGCTTCATATTCTCCCTACAATAGGCAATTGCAAGCTTGAAAACATAAATGCTATTGTGCTTGAGGATTGTTATAATACGCTCAGGGAACCCCGGAAGCGTACTATAACACGCAAGGACGGCAGTACGAAGGAAAAAGAATACACCTTGTCGGAGCAAACATTGAAGCACATTCACCGGCTTATTGGTACTATACTGCAGACAGCTTTCAGGAAGGGACTGATAAAAGAGAATCCCATCACCCGGACGGATGCCCCGAAGGTTAAGAGAAAAGAACCTAGGGTATACGATGAAGAACAAATTGCAGAACTCATTAAAGCCCTTGAAGATACCGACATACAATTTAAAACAGCTGTTCATTTAACCCTTGCTTCTGGCTGCCGTCTAGGTGAGCTTATAGGGATAGAATGGCCTTGTGTGGACTATAGCAAAAACACCATTGAAATAAAGCAAGCAGGCCAATACCTACCCGGCAAAGGCGTATTTACAAAGGAGCCAAAGAATGAAACATCAAAGCGTATAATATCTATGCCAGGTCCAGTCATGGATTTAATATCAGATCTGGAACATGCTAAAAAAGTACAGAAAATGGAGCTCGCCAACAAATGGAAAGGTGGGTATGTCGGAGAAAAGAAGGAAAATGAAGAGGACAAGCCCGGCCGGTTATTTACCCAGGTGGACGGATCACCTATATTCCCGGATACTCTATCAAAGCAATGGAGAAAATTCATAAAAGAGAAAGAATTACCTGATCTTACATGGCATCAAATCCGACACACCTCAGCAAGCTACCTCATAGCTTGCGGTCAGGACGTTGTTTCAGTATCAAAAAGGCTCGGACATGCAAAGCCTTCAACCACATCAGATATATACGCTCACGCCCTCAAAAAGCGGGATCAGGCTTCAGCCGCATATATGGACAAACTGTATACTAAAAAGGAAAAAGCAGATAATAAGGCAAATTAATATTTTTATAACTTTTATCAACATGCAAAAAGGACTGCATCAGCAGTCCTTTAATCTTGTTAGTCTTAATAGTACTATATAGCTCTAATCGTATCACAGTTTAAATGCACTCATAAATATAATTAAAAATAGTATTGAATAGTGTGTAATAATAGTATACCCACTTTTTTAAAATAAGTCAACAAAATCTATATTTTTAGCCAATCAACATCAGGCCTTACAATTCTTCTTGAATTTACATAAGCCCATTCTAAAGTTAATATTGTCTTGCCGACATAAGAATATTCCCCTTTATCAACTACCAGTGCTAAATCCGCAATGTCTTTGCTTTGTAAAAAAAGAGGTAACAATAATTGTATCTTAGAACTACCTGTTTGTTTATCAGTATAATATTGAGGAATTGCTAACTTATAGTTCCTTTTTACTTTTCCGATAATCCTTTTTACTGCGTTCTCTAATAAACCAGAAATCATATATTTATCAATTAATCCTACCTCAACAAACCGATCATAATTATCATCTATTATATGATCATAATCGATATCAATATTATACTTTTTATCAAAAATAAAATCTGCAGGTTGCGTAAAATAATCTGCAATATCCGGATAATTTTTAAAATTACGCATTTCAGAATCAGTTCTCTGTTTAAAGCCATATAAAAACCACTTTTGATTTTCTTTAGCATATTTATTTGTATTTTTTATAAAATAAGCATATATATCAGCACCATTCTCAGTCAAAAGACCAGTGTTAAAACACATTCTTTCTCCATCTGCAGATATTTCAATTTTCTGTTCTTGTTTTATTCTATCGTATGTATAACATAAGTAATTATATAATATTTGCTTTTCTGAATTCCCTTGATAATCCCATTGCTCTTTTTGTGCCATTCTAGCTAAGAAATTAAGTTTAGATGATAACATCGGTTTACTTCCAAGATAAGTATCATCCAATAAATTAAATTCAGGCTTATATAAACTCTCAATTATTTCCATCGGCAGTTCCTCCTATTAAAATTATAAGCTAGAAATTACCGTTTTTCAACAAGATAACAAGTATTTAGTCAACAAATATGCAAATTTTTTCACAATAGTAACTAAATTATATTATTATACATTCAATCCGTAAAAACTAACTCTTTTTTACTGCGGTTTATTGTCATCTAGGACTGCGGTTTTTTCAGGTGACAATTTAGGTGACAGTTTCAAAAAAAAGTGACAGTTATTCACCGATTAACACAAATCGCCAAACGCCACAAACATAGTTATATGAACCTTTCCCAACATTCACAAATTAACGCAAATTCTTGTTTTTCGGTTTCCTAAACCGCAGGCCGGACGTTCGAATCGTCTCGGGCGCACCAGAAAAGCCAAGCCTTTCGGGGTTTGGTATTTTTCTTTAGTTAAGCGGCTACCACGTGCATGGTTATCTGCCTAGTACTCTATCTGCATCCAGGGAAAGTGGTAGCCTTTATACTGGGTTTATTTCTCATTAAAATTGCTGATAATATAAAAAGCTGTTCACTTCATATCTGGTGATACCAAGAAGCAAAGCTATTCTCGACGCTTTGAGCCCGGCCGGGCGCTCTATAAGCCAACTAGTGATTCATATATATTTGATCTTACTATTTTAACCTTTTAAAACTTTCTCCTTTAAGTTGTAGAGTCGTCATGTTTCTATTCCCTATGCCCAACTCCTGGCATATATGGTTTTTATCCTTAAAATCAACCTTGTGTAAATACATATAATATACAACCATTCTTTTTAATATACTTTGTGCAAATTTGTTACCTTTTTCGCACAACTCATTATTTAATTTTATGATTTCGTCAGGGCTAAATATATTTAAACAATCGAACTTAATAGATAGATTAATTAATTTGAATGATGTAGTTTCATTCCTTTTTAATAATTCTTTATATGTTTCTACCAATTTATCATTTGCAATTGAATCAGCTACCTTTTTAACCATTCCAAGTGAAACGCTTTCTACTAAATAATAAATAAATTTTCTTACAGTATTTTCAACCCTTACTGGATCCACATCTCCTTTTTTTCCTAAATCATCGATTACATTTTTTATAAGTATATCAATGCTTGAATCCACTACTTCTAAAAACACTTCCACAATTCTCATGCCAAGATTATGGCATTCTAATGCAATATTGTATTTAGTTTCTCCAAATATTTTTCCAGGGTAATTCTTAAGTATTTGTCCAAGAATCTCAAGAGTTTTAAATGCTCTATTTAACGATAAAATGTTATTTAATTCATTTTCTCCATCTTCAATTTCATCACGTACACTAGCAGATTGTTCTTGAGTTTTTTTCATTTCTTGATATCTATATTTATCTTGCATTTTAAGCTGATTTTCTCTATTCTTCATTACATTATCAGACAATAGCATATATATTTTAGGTATTTTATCATACATCTGCTTAATAAATTGAATATAATTTTCGAAATCAAATGATTTGAATGAATCAAATATTACCATAGCATTTAACATAATTTCATCAATAATATACTGTTCTTTTTTTAAATGACACAAAAATAATAGTATATTTGCATACTCATCAATATAAATTTTTTTACTCATTTCACCAATACAGGATTTAATTTCAATATTATTTATATTATCTCCAAAATATTTTGCTACGAAATAGTAATATACATATTTATATTTAATCTTGTATTTATCAAATACTTGATCAAATATTTGATTTTTGAGAAATGCATTAATCATTTTATCTGGCGATATTCTAATAGCGTATAATTTATAAAACTTTTCATTAACTTCCAGAATATCATCAATAGATAATAATTCTTTTTTGTTTGAAAAAATATAAAAAGCTAATTCAGTTAAATATGAATCATTAATGCTAATATTATCATTGTCTTTATCAATACTCATTAGCATATTATTTATTAAAGTTTGATACAAATATCCGTATGAACTAATTTTCGTATCAATGTTATTTGCAACTTCATATTGATTTAATAATAATAAGATATAAATCGGATATGATGGAACTAACCCTTTACCTATTACTGTATCTATAAGTTTCCCTATTTTCTCACACTTTTCTAATAGGTCTTTTTCAGATACTGAGTATTCTCTACCAATGGTATACCATTTTTTTATCATTCTATCTCGTAATAAATATCCATAGTCTAAAATGCTGCAATTGCCCATATTTAAAAATTCTTTTACATTGTTTTTACTGGCAATATATTGAAGCTTAAAATAATCATCTGCAAGAATAATTACAATATTAAATAGTTGATATAATACTGCAATTAATTCTTTTATTCCTTTAGTGTTCAAACCAATTCTGTTGAAATCATCAATTAAAATGGCTTTTTTAGTTAATGCCATTAATTCATATTCAGGATACATTTCTTGTTTGTACTGTTCGATAAAAACTCTTTTTATCGTTCGTCTTATCTGTATTTCATCTGTTGTACTGATTTCCCGAGGATTAATTATAATTGGTACAATACCATCTTTTAGCAAATCTACCGATATTCTTTTAGCTAATGTAGTTTTTCCACAATTATCAGGCCCAGTAATAAGAAGTTTTTTTTGCTCTTTTATAAAATTTAGAACATTTTCACCCTTAATAATTTTGCCGACTTCATTATTTTTATCATTAACTTGAAAAGCTTCAATGTCCGGATAAAAGTATAAGTCACTTAAAAATAAATTTTCTTTAGCTGGATGATTAAGTTTTACTGATATATCTTCAAGATATGAATAGTATTTTTCATTAAATGATAATCTCTTTTCGCTTAAAATTTTATTACGTAAAAATTGGTTCCATATTTCGACAGATTGTTCCGTACTGTATAAACTTCCATTCCATTCGAATTTACAATATTGCTCCTTTTTTTCAGATAAATCAATCACTACAATATTAAATTGACTTACTCTTCCTCTATCATGTTCTTGCATTACCCCCCCCATGTAATACCCATTTGTAGTATTTTGTGAGCTTTCTGTTTTGATTCGCTCAGAACAATGTTCATGACCTGTTATAATTATATCAACTAATTTTTCGATTTTATTTTTTAGGTTCCTTCCATTCATTGGTATAAACCAATTTAATGGATGATGGAGTACTGCAATAACAGCATCATATCTAGAAATATCGATGTTAGGAATTACATCTTCTGGGAAAAATAATTGTCCTGGCTTTTCTTTTTTTTGAGATATCCATGAGGTATTAAGTAATAGAAATAATACTCTTTTATCGTCTAAAGAGAACATTTTTAGATCATATAACTTATTTTGCCAATTACTGTCATCAAATAAAGTACACAAATCGAAAAAGTTATTTTGTGGATATGTACAATCTTGAATTATACTATCATCAATTTCAATTCCTGTACTAATAGAATTTATTAAAATGTCCCTGGCTTTATTTGATTTATCCCCAAAATTACAATCGTGATTACCCGGCACAAATATAGAATAAACTTTTTGAAAAAAGCCATCAGGTTTCTCTAATTTTTTTGTTAATCTTGTTATAAACTCTAATGCTACGTTATATTGGTCTGATCTACCTGAAAATGATATATCACCAGAGAATACTAAAAAACAATTATCACAGTTTACAGATCTACTAATTATTGCATTTGTAATTTGTTCAACTCTATCAAATATTTCATTTTCGGAAAGATCTCCCTTAAAATGTATATCACTTAATTGGCACAGCAGTATTCTCATTGTATTAACCTCACAAGAAATATTTCATTATTTTTATATTTCTATGAAATATTATATTTCCCTTCTTTATAGCAAATTTTTTCTAAATTAAGTAGAAATAAATTAACTTTAAATATCGTAAATTAATTTAAATATTTGCCATTTTACTAAAATTAAAATGAAGAGGCAAGTAAAGAGCTAAATACAGAGAATCACTGTGTAGCTATAGAATTGAGTAATATAGTCGATTTAAGAAAAATTACAGCAGCGCGTGAAGCTTTTTAAAACAAGTTAATACAAATTTAGTCTAATATTTGGAAATTGGTTATTCTAACATCAGCAGGTATGCTATCTCGTTTTGTTAAATCTAAAAAACAAGGACATCAAAGATGTAAATTGACGACTAATAATATACCCCTATTTCAAAGAGCTTTTGTTAAGATTGACAATATGGTAAAATATCTATATTATGTAAATTTGTATAAAAAACTAGAATTTGAGGGTTAAAATTATGATAATAGAAATCGACCGTGACATTTCCAGGGAAAATGCAGTGCAATAGAGAAAAATATAAATAGTATAGCTGATATTATATTTCAAGAGATGAACAACCCTATTGATTGTGTATATAATAGGATATCTAGAAAAAAACTACTTGACTTATTAAGCGATGAAGAAAAGAGGCTAGAAAGTCCAGCGGTAAGATGTCAATAGGTAAACTGGAAAAAGATCTTTGAAAATTGCATATTGTTTAAGCTGTTTTGGCGCAAAAAGAGAAACCCAAACAAGCCCTGCCATTTTGGCTGGAAAA
>JAEZLF010000098.1 GCA_023435925.1 Bacillota bacterium | reverse complement strand
GAATGCCTTTGAGAGAGCCTTCGAAGTGATCTTTAAGAATATTCCAGTGAGTTTGGGGTCGATACCACGAAGGTTTGTAACTGGAAAATTATTTAATAAAACCTTACAAGAAATATTATACGAGGAAGATTACAATGAAAATCGGAATTATTGTTCATTCTCAGACCGGGCATACGCTTTCCGTTGCACATAAGCTTCGTGAGCAATTTCTTAATGCAGGGCATACCGTTTTAATCGAAAGAGTCGCAGCATCAAACGATACAGAAACAAATGTGGATTTTGTAGCACTGACATGTGTACCGAAGCTCGATGAATTTGATATGCTCGTTTTCGGCGCTCCGGTGCGTGGCTATATGCTATCTCCGGTCATGCAGGCGTATCTCCGCCAACTCCAATCTCTCAAAGGTAAAGTTGTTCTGGGGTTCGTCACACAATTTTTCCCTAAACCGACGATGGGCGGCAATCAGGCCATCGAGCGTTTGTCTACGCTCTGCCGTTCCAAAGGAGTAGAGGTAACAAAAACAGGAATCATTAATTGGCTCAATCCATTCAAACGAAAGAAATTAATCGTAGAAACCATTGATAAATTCCAAATACTAGTTTGAGCGCTTCGGTCTCGACAAGTCTGTAAAATATAGCAAAAAAATAGCTTAATCGGGTATCATCTTTAAAAATACCGAATGTCATCTATGAAACGCCCCAAAAAACAGGGCCAAAAAATGCAGTTTTTGACCCTGTTTTTTACTCATTTTTACCTCCAAAACCACTACATATAGTGGTTGACCCGCCTCATTTGCCCTTAGAACCACTATTCGTCATCATTATTACGCACTCAACGTGCGCCGTCATAGGGAACATATCAACCGGCTGCACCTCTTTCACCTGATACCCCTGTCCGTCCAGATATTTCAGGTCTCTGGCCAGCGAGGCCGGGTTGCACGAGACGTAGACAATCCGCTTCGGCTGCATTTCAGCAAGCAGCTGTAACAGTGACTCTTCGCAGCCTTTCCGGGGCGGGTCCAGTACAACGACATCGGCACGGATGCCCTGTCTGTACATTTCAGGCACTGCCTTCTCTGCTTCACCAAGCACAAATTCCACATTTTCTACACCATTGAGTGCAGCATTCTTTCGGGCATCTTCTATAGCTTCCTTAACGACTTCAACTCCATAGACCTTTCCGGCTTTTGCAGATAAAAACAGAGAAATCGTGCCGATTCCGCAATACAGGTCAAAAACTGTTTCATTTCCGGTCAACGCAGCGTACTCCAATGCCTTTGAGTACAGAACTGCGGTCTGCACCGGATTCACCTGATAGAAGGAATGCGGTGAAATCAGAAATTTGTACTCGCCAATGGCATCTGTGATCGTATCACTGCCATAAAGCAGCAGATTTCTTTTTCCCAGTATGATATTGGTGTTCTCCGTATTGATATTCAAATAAATACTCTTGATCTCCGGTATGGTTCCTTTCAGCCGGCTGACCAGCTCATCACCTGCCGGCAATTCTTTTCCGTTTATGACAATCACAACCATAATCTCGCCAGTATGGAAACCGACCCGTGTAACAATATGCCGTACCAAGCCTTTACAGGAGGTTTCATCATACGTAGATATGCTCTTTTCAATGATAAACTGCCTGATGAGTTTTCGAACCTGATCACTTGCCATATCCTGAATGCCGCATTCTTCTGAGTTAATCACATCATGGGAACGGGCGGCATAAAAACCTGTAACGACTTCACCATTTACGGTTGCCGCCGGATATTGAGCTTTATTGCGATAGTTCAGAGGGGTCTTCATACCAATGGCATCGTGAACTTTTACATCCTTCAATCCACCAATGCGAGTCAGGCTATCACGGACCAGTTTTGTTTTAAAGTCAAGCTGCGCAGTATAATCCATATGCTGCAGGCTGCACCCCCCGCATCGCTTAAACGCACTGCAAAATGGTTCTACCCTGTGAGGTGAAGCTTTCAGCACGTGAATCAGTTTCCCGATTGCATAGTTCTTACTGATTTTAATGACTTTAACCTCAACCTGTTCGCCCTCAAGAGCTCCATCAACAAATACCGCAAAGCCTTCTATTCTCCCAACACCCTGAGCCTCATGAGTCATACCGGTTATGTCAAGTATATATTTTTTATTTTTCTCAACTGGTATCATATATTTTTCTCCAACGTTAGATTTTTTTAATTTTATGATTGATTCAAAATTAAAGAAATATTCTGCTTTCTTTGATTGAACCGGATTTGTGCGACAAATACCTATACATTAAAAAATGCCCCTTACACAGGGGCAGCAAAACATAATATATAAGATAGAATCAGTATGCCATATTGCTATTGTTCCAATTTCCACCATATTTATACATTACGGATATATTCCGCCCCGTTATAACGCATCGGTTCAAAGAAAATTTTTCGGTTGTAGAAAAATTTGCTTACCGCTGCTGTGTTTCAACGAGGCGGGGCTGGTCGCAAACTTCGTTTACTGCTCGCCCATGCATCCTGGGAGATATGCTCGCTGCCTGAAAACCAAATCTGTACCCACCACTTATAGAAGTAGGCATCTTCCGCCTCGTTATAATTTTCCCACAATTCTTTTACACGATGAAGCACTCTACAATGCTGTCCAATGATCCGGTGACTTCATCCAGCTTGCGTGTCATTTCCTCAATTTGCAGGATCGTTTTATTCTGCAGTTCGATCCCGGCATCAATTGCCTCTCCTGAAGCCATTGTCTCTCTGGCTGCCTTTGATAATGTATCGATGGTCCCCATTAGCTCAGCAGTATTGTCCTGCCTGTATTTCATAGAATTCGCAGCTTCCTTGAGTGTCTCTACTACATGATTCACCGTACCGGCAATCTCCAATATACTGCTCCTGGCAGATTCAATTTTTTCCGTACCCGCATCCACACTGCTTACACCATCACTGATTCTGTCAACGGCGAATTGGATCCTGTCTTGAATCTCCTTTATTAAGTGCTTAATTTCACCCGCGGCATTGTTACTTCTCTCCGAGAGCTTTCTGATCTCATCCGCCAGTACCGTAAAGCCCTTGCCCTGCTGACCTGCCCTGGCGGCTTCTATTGCGGCATTAAGTGCCAGAAGATTGGTCTTTGAGGCTATTTCAGTGATGGTATTTGTAATATCGCCAATCTTGCTTGAGGAATTCTCCAGTTGGTTAATAGAGCCGGCGATTTGCTTCACTGTTTCGGTAACGTTCTTGATTACATTCTCCGCTTCCTGGACGGATTTCTCTCCGGATGCTGCGATTTCTATTGCTTTCATGCCATCCGCCACAGCTTTTCCGGTGGTTATTTCCAGTCCGTCATGCTCGCCGCTAATCGCGGATCTGTTGAAGTCTGTCTCAGGATGTCTCGTCCCTGACACAAGACCCTCCATGATATTTTTAAAACCATTGGACAATTTCAATGCGCTTTCCCGGCTGTGGGCAAACAGTTCAGCAAGTCCATTCCTCAAGGTGCCTATATCGCCGGAAGTTGTCTTTACCTGCTCCAACACCCTCTGCTGTCCGTCGAGTACACTGTTAACCCGTTCACCCAGTCTTCCGATTTCATCACTGCGACTGCCTTTTACTCTTTCTGTAAGGTCGCCTTTCCCTGCCTTTTCCAACAAGTTTGTCATACTTTTAATCGGGCCAAGGATATTTCGGGAAAGCAGGAGTGCAGCACCCATTCCAATAAACAGAGAAAGGAAGGCAATACCCGCCAATGATAACAGCAAAGAGTTCTTAAGCTCTCTGGATTTCTCAACATCCTCTGCCAGATAGGTTCTATACGCTTTCTCCAGCTTCGTCATGCTCTGTACCTGCTGATGATACAGTTCAGTTGACTCTGTGTAATCTTCGGCAAGATTATAATTATCCAATACGGTTTTGGCAGCCGCCAGCCTTTCAAAAGAGCCTGCAAGAGCCTGATTCAACGTGATTGCCTCATTCGCAACCACTGCATTTTTGGTTGTCAGGAGCTTTTCAAGGTCCATAAGTGCTTGCTCTGTACTCTGTGAAAGCTGCGAGAATTCCGCATAACTGCTGTTTGGGTTTAATAAGGCCGCCTGTGTCTTTATATGCGCTTCCTGTGTTAATGAAATGGCTGTATCCACCAGCGCAAGCTTTTTGACCGCTTCCGTGAGAACCGGTGTGACCAGCCCGCTTAATATCTTTTGTGTATCAGTCTCATTTTCTATAACTGTATCCAGATATGTCAGGACTGCATCTCCAATAGACCGATCAAACGCCGCTGAAAATACCTCGGACTGTATTGCAGCATTTTGTGTTCCATACAGACCGGTAATACCAAACTGCTTTGAGTCAGTGTTTGATTGGCTTTGCTCCGCTTTCCGTGCAGAAAGCTTTTCCATCTCAGACTGAAGCCTCTCTATTTCGGCTTTCAGCCGTGTAATTTCTGACCGTAATTCCGTATTTGCTGCAGTCATACTTGCATTTGCATCCTCAATACGGTTGATTTCATCCAGTATGCCCTGAATGAGAGGTACAAGGCTGTTCAACGCAGTTTGCTGCTGTGATGACAGTTCTTTGACGGTGCTTTCATCCATTAGCATTTTTTTAAGATTATAGTCTAACTGCTCCTGCACAAGCATTTTTAACTCTTGCTCTTTTGCAAGCAATAATCCGTATTGTATCTCTAACTCTTTCAGAAGACCTTCAAATTCTGTCCGATCAACCTTTTTGATATCCTCGCTTATTTTTCCGGTAAAAAGCTCAAGAAACCCACGATTCAGCTCTTTCAGTTTAACAAGTTCCTCTTTCTCACTGTTTTCAGATTGATTCGCCAGTTCGTCAATGAAATGAGCAATCTGCTCGCTCTGCTTGCTGAGCTCATCGGCTCCCGTTGTGTCCAGTCCGATTACACCTTCAGAAATAAGCTGCTGCTGTGCATCAATCTGATCTCTGAGTTCACGTATGCTGCCAACCCGGGCATTATTGCTCTCCGCACTGGCTGCAATTCCTTTCACCACAAGATTATATCCGCCAAAAGTGACCGCAAGAGCAGCAGCGGAACACAGCAGAACCGTTATAGAAAATGCAAGAACAAGCTTGGTCCTAATATTCATCATCCGATCTATCTCCACAGTTGAAATTGAAGTGTAAGGATCGTATTGTCCACCGTATATAATTCGATACGATATTACAAAATCCTTCTTAATAAAACATTAATAATTTGACAAAGAGGCAATAATAAACTATAAATAGTAATTGTAATAAAATTGACCAGGAAAAAAGGATTTTCTGAATTTGTGTAGAAATAAGATATTACCTGTTTTTCCGGCAGAACTGTACAGAAGATAAAAATCAACAAAAGTATTACAATGATACAGGACGGTTATGCATGAAAAAGGGAAAAGTTAAAAAAACTGAAAAGAAATATCTTTCGATTGTATTAGTCCCCCATTCCTCAAGTCAAGTGAAGGTATTTAAATTCACCAAATTTTACGCAAAACTAGTTTTTAGCTTTGTTCTTTTAACTGCCATTTTTGTCAGCGGTGGGCTCTATATTTCAAAAATGCTGGAGGAAAACAAAGCATTAAAGCAAAATCTCAACGATTTGTACAGCGCGAATACAGAGCAGCGCAGAATAATTGAAGAAAAATCGTATGAGGTAAATAAACTTAAAGACGAAGGTGCGGCTTTCAGTGAAATGGTCAACGACAAGATTGAGGAATTTACAGAAAGCTTCAACAAGATAACGGACGACTATATCAGCGAACGGACTTCCTCAAAAAGTGACAGAGCCGGTGAAAGGACAGAGGTCGCTTTTTCTGAGGATATGCGGGAGCTCAAGGGAACGCTGGATAGCTTAACCCAGCTTTACAGCCGAGCAGATATTCCGACTGCGGATCTTTCGGCCGCCGAGACCAAGCTGGCTAATTACATGGAAACTGTTCCGACGCTTTGGCCGGTACGAAAAAGAATTACAGACCATTTTGGTTACAGAAAAGATCCATTCACCAGAAAAACCAAATTCCATGCAGGTATTGATCTGGGTGCCGACAGCGGCACAAGCATCAAGGCAGCAGCAGGCGGAAAGGTTACAATGGCCGAACGCACAAGTGGCTATGGCCTTACAGTGAAGATCAACCATGGCCGGGGTCTTGTTACACTTTACAGTCATGCTTCAAAGCTTCTTGTAAAAGAAGGGCAAACTGTGAAAAAGGGCGATGTGATAGCAAGGGTCGGAAGTTCTGGCCGCAGTACAGGCCCTCATCTGCATTTTGAAGTACAGTTGTACGGAACTCCGGTAGATCCGCTTCAATATCTTGATAGCAAATAAGCAAGTCAGAGAACGATTTAATGATTTTTATTTATACAGGGGGATATTATATGTTTAGCAAAAAGTCTGCGGGTTTTCGTGAAGGAATTGATACTCTTGTTGGCTCCAACACATTGTTTACCGGTAATATAGAAGCAGAAGGCACTGTCAGGATTGATGGAAAGCTAAAGGGTGATATCAAAGTTTCCGGCGATGTTTATGTTGGGGACCAAGCCACAATAAACGGTAATATTGATGCTGCCAATGTTCATCTTTCCGGAACAGTTGAAGGAAATATCACAGCAAAAGGAATCCTGAAAATACTTTCGACTGCCAAGCTCTACGGAGATATTAGAATTAACAGCTTTGTAGCAGATGAAGGAGCATTATTCCAAGGTAAATGCACTATGCTGGAGGTCTCCCCAGTTGATAAGCCTATGGAGAAAAACACTTCGAAGAAAAATTACAAAAAAAGCAATGTGCTGGAAGACGTTTACGAAGATAAGTAATAACCGGCAACAGTGACAATACACATGATCATGGCAGCTATTGCGAAGCGGAGCAGCAAACGTATCTTTTTGATGTTCCGCTTCTTGATGTACCACAATCTGCGGTAAAGAATGCTGTTCCTGAACATGGAATCACCTCCCTGCCCGCATCATATGCAGAAGATTCCGGAATGGTTCCATGTCCGCCGTGAATTCATAGAATATTTTTTAAAATCGGCTTTGTTCCTATTTGTTTTGAATGAGAATTTCCATAGCCATATATCTTTTTAAAGTAGTTTCCATCTGCACATAAACATCCTCCAAAAAAAGACTATAAAGCTCATCGTCTTCAATAAGGTACCTGCATTCAAGAGCGCGGTCCAGAAAGCTGCATACTTTTTTCTGTACTTCCTTATCCTCAAGAACCTTCATATTCCTGTCCCTGGCAATAACAAGACGAATCAGTGAAGGAATCCTTAATGCCGGTGTCTCCAACTCCTGTTCCAGTCCAAGGAGAGTGTCCAGGTCGATTTCAAGAAACTTTATGATTTTTAGCACGACCTCCAGCTTTGGGTTAACTTTTTTACCATTCTCCAATTGGGACAGATATCCCGCTGATATGCCCACTTCCTTGGCAAAGTCTACAAGAGATAAGTTTTTTTCTTCCCTTTTTGCTCTGATGATCTCTCCCACTCTTATTTGCATGGGCTCCTCCTTTTGCCGCAATCACCCTATTACATATCTTATTTTACATAACACCGCAATATTTAGCAAGCAGAGGGCAGATCAAGTGAGTGCGCAGAGAGCAAAGCGAGGTGCGTAAGGTGGTAAGGTACGTAAGCTAATTTCTAAGCGTGTTGTCCAAAGGCGAGGTGTGTAGGACCATAAGACAGATCCAAACCATACTAATTCCCCGGATTTTTGCAGCATAAAAACTTTTATGGTATAATAGGTGAGGTGACACTCCTCAAATACCATAGCCGAGGAATGTCACCTTTTGACCGTCTGGTGTGACACTCCTGCAAATACCATGGCCGAGGAATGTCACCTTTTGATAGTGTGGAACAAATATGAACCATGAATAGTCAATATATTATTCATGGAAAATAGACCAGAAGACCGGCGCATTATTTTTTACCGAATACAAGGAGGACATACATGAAGTCCAGTTCTAAACCCGCTCCGAAAGGAGCAGTAAAAAAAACAAAAAATGCTTCATCCATAAAAAAATTCGTATTAACCGTCGTTAAATCTCTA
>JAEZLF010000056.1 GCA_023435925.1 Bacillota bacterium | reverse complement strand
ATGAGGTACAAAAACAGCTGTGGTAAACAATCCTGTCAGCAGTACAGCACCGCCTATTCTGAGCTGCATTCTCTGTTTTTTTGATTTGACAGGCTTCTGTGGCAAATCAGCGGGTGCATACCTGTATGCGGTAATATAGGAAAAAGGAACAACGACTGCAAATAAGTATCCTCTTTCTATACCTGACACAAATGATAGTGCTACTACTCCAAATACGATAATGGAATGGGTGATTACACAGCCCCAGTGAGTCTTGGCGTGTATACCTCCCAGAAAAGTTCGCTGTATCCCATAAATAGCGATGACACCGAATACATAAGGTACAATATGAAGAATAACTGCAACGATAAGTATCAAACCTATTTTGACAATCTCTGAAACTGTCATGTAAACACCGTATTCAATAATTTCACGTCTTTCAGGCTTTACATCCGGCAGAGTCTGGTAAATCATATCAGTCAAATAATTACTGATTTTACTAAACATTATCATCACCTGACATAATTATACTATTTGACTTAAAAAAAATTGTTTTATTTGCTCGAATACCAAATTTGTTTACTGAATTACATTTTATTTCTTTTCGATAAACTAATTAGCTTTTTTACCTTTGTATTAGGAAATAATTTATCAAAAAATTGTTAAAAATACCCACTCTTAATACATCTTGAATAGGCCTTGCCCAAGATTATTGGGAAATTAATGGATATATTGACAGTTCTCTCTTTTGATGATAATTTATTAGCATCATACTTAATCAAATGTAAAGAAGGTTTGCTATGTTATCCTTATTAATCGAATGCACCATATTAATGCTAGAAGTCGTTTATGAAATGTATTGTAAACAAAGGATAACTTATGATGAATTCAAACGATTTGCAGAAGTGAAAATTCAGTTTCTAATGGAAAATATAGATAATATTCCTGCGGATGAAGATAACTGTCATACACGTGATATGATCAATCAATGCATCCTGCTCATTTCCCAGAGAAATGACTATCGTCTCTCTGAGGCTTATTCCTTCAGTTCGGATATCATACAGTGATATCACTCAATACCTTTAATACCGCTCTCAACCCGCTGTCCGACATAGATTCATTCATAGCCTGACGGTACCGGCTGCCGGTCAGATCAAGCCTATGCAGTGCCTGTACCAACGATGACACTTCCAGCATTTCTTCTTGAATGACCATACTATAGCCCAGCTTTTCAAAGGATGCTGCGTTTAATATCTGATCACCCCTGCTTGCATTTTTAGACAAGGGTATCAACAAATTGGGCTTTTTCAAAGCCAACAGTTCAAATAATACAGTTGCACCCGCTCTTGATATCACCAGATCTGCAAGAGCAAATACATGCGGTTGTTCTTCATTGAGATATTCAAATTGCTTATATCCCGGTTTTTTTTCCAGTTCCTGCTTCACATTGCCTTTACCGCAAATATGACAAACATGATACTTCTTAAGCAAGATATCAAGGGAAGCTCTTACCACATTGTTAATTTTCTCTGAGCCCAGACTGCCGCCAATTACAAGAACAACAGGCTTGCTATGATCAAACCCGCAAATTTTTCTGCCTTCATTCAAGCTCCCACCCAAAAGACTCTCCCTAATCGGCATACCTGTTCTTACACCCTTATTTGCAGGAATGTGGGGCTCCGATTCCGGGAACGTATAGCAAACTTTTTTGGCAAACGGAATGGATAGTCTGTTCGTGAGTCCTGGAGTAATATCTGATTCATGGATAACAACCGGTATTCTCCTCAGCCATGCAGCCCACACAACCGGGCAGGACACAAATCCTCCCTTGCTGAATACAATAGAGGGTTTCAGCCTTCCCAAAAGGACATAAGCCTGGCGTAAACCATCCATAACCCGAAACGTATCTGTGAAATTTTTTAGGTCAAAATATCTCCGAAGCTTTCCAGTATTTATAGAGTAGTAAGGTATCTTTTCTCTGTCGATTAGCTGCTTCTCTATACCGTTTTTTGAGCCAATATAGTCAATGCTATAGCCAGCCCGCTTTAGGGCTGGAATGATTGCTATATTTGGCGTCACATGCCCCGAGGAACCTCCGCCGGTTAATACAATTTTTTTCATTTTACCATTCCCCCACTCTCTATTGTAGAGAATGTCACGACTAAAAATGAAATGTGGCGGTTGCAGGCATATAATTCTTCACCTGCATCCAATTATTTCAGTGACTGATATATTCTAATCTTATGAATTCTTCATTATGACGTTTTCTATCACATTAGCAACATCTTCACATGCATCGCAACATTTCTCCATATAATGGAACGTCGTATCCCAGGCCGCGACCTCTTTATGGGATTGGCAATTCACATATAATTCTCTTGTTGCTTCTGTAAACAGTCTGTCACCGACTTCTTCCAGATGGTTGATTTCTACGATCAGTTCATGTAGCTTTTGGGATTTTCTAAAATTATAGAATTCATTGAGCGCAAGCCTTAATGCATCACAGCATTTTGCAATAACTTCTGTCATTTCCAGTGCATGCGGACGAACTGAAGTAATATTATACATATACATACGCATAACAACATCTTCAATGGTATCTGTCACGTTATCAATTGCATCCGCTATCGCCATGATATCTTCACGCTCAATAGGAGTGATGAATTCGCGTGCAAGCTTTTTCACTATGACATGTCTGGCTTCATCACCGCCATGCTCAATGGCATGCATTTCTTTCATTTTTCCAGATAACTCTTCTGCATGAAAATCGTTCATTATTTGTTTCAATAAACTAGCAGCCTGACAGGAGAAACCCGCCAATTCAACAAAAGAATCAAAGTAGTTGGTATCTTTTTTACGAGCCATAATCAATCCTCTTCCTATTTGTTTTATTAAAATATTTTCATAAACAGCATTGCCATTAAAAACCCAATTAACCCGCATCCCGGAAATGTCAGAAACCAAGCAAGGAGCATTTCTTTTACTACTCCCCAGTTTACTGAAGATATACGTTTTGCTGCGCCTACACCCATGATTGCTGTTGTCTTAGTATGTGTTGTGCTAACCGGCAGTCCCAGTAATGAGGCTGTCATCAGGCAGATTACTCCTGCCAGATCAGCTGAAAATCCCTGGTGCTTCTCCAGCTTTACCATATCCATTCCTACAGCTTTAATAATACGATAGCCTCCGATGGAAGTCCCCAGTGCCATAACGGCTGAACAGAGTATAATCAGCCAGATCGGAATCGTAAATTCTACAACATCTGCCTTTCCTTGTGCCAGAAACATTCCCAGCATAAACACACCCATAAATTTCTGACCGTCCTGTGCACCATGCATAAAAGCCATACCGGCGCCACCTGCGATCTGCGCATTCTTAAACACTGCGTAGGTCTTTCTTCTGTTAAATCCCCTGCACATAAGCTCAATTAGCTTGACAACCAACCAACCTGCAACAAATCCCATTCCAAGAGAAAGTACCAATCCATATATGACCTTGATCCATTCATCCGGATTCACTCCACCAAAGCCTCCCTGAAGTGCAATGGCTGCACCGGTAATTCCTGCAATCAGTGCATGGCTCTCGCTGGTAGGGATTCCAAACCACCATGCCGCCGTAGCCCAAATTACAATCGCAAACAATGCTGCACAGAGCGCAACTAGAGCATCGTGAGAATCACCGCCGAAATCCACCATTTTGTATATGGTCTGCGCTACTTTGGCATTGAACACCGTCATTACAAGAACACCAAGAAAATTAAATATAGCTGCCATAACTATGGCTACACGCGGGCTCATCGAACGAGTAGAAATACAGGTTGCAATAGCATTGGGAGCGTCTGTCCAGCCATTAACCATTACAACACTTAATGTGAGAACTGTTGTTATCATTAATGCCGGATTTGAAATCAGTTGATTCAAAAAATCGAAAAGTGTAACAGTCATAATTCTTCAACATTCCTTATGATATTCAGTATTTTTTTGAAAAAAGCTGTTCAGTTATAACCGAACATTTCTAGCATAGCATTTTTTTTCATAACAAACAATAGTATCACTTCAATTCTACTTAATTATCTGATGAGGTTTAGTCTTT
>JAEZLF010000274.1 GCA_023435925.1 Bacillota bacterium | reverse complement strand
TTCAATATTGCTGTTGCAACAAATACCTTACCAGCTGAAGCTGTACCGAATTTTGTATCCATTTTGTTTGGAATTTGATTTGCCTTGTCAGCATATCCATTTTCACCTTGAAACAAGTTTTCCCCTCTTTGAACTATGGAAATTACTCCGCTAAATTTTTTATCAATCACATCATTAATGTTCATTTTATCACCTCACAAAATAATCCTCAGTTCATATTTTATAACAACTATGTATTTCCTGATAAATCTGCCTAATAGTCTTTCTCTAATAGTTATTTAAAATAATATTATTAACGCATGTTAAACCTTAGCGCCTCCATTACTCAATAAAATTGACTAAAATTAATGTTTAATACAGGTATATCATACTCAATGTTTTTTCTATACAAGTTGAGAAGCGCCTTTCGATCTTCATCAAAGTTATCTACATCCCAATAACAATAAAATATTATGAATGATAAAATCTCACGTAACTTAAGAAATAAAGGAATTTTATCAATCCAAGATGGTTCTATATTATTTTCTTTTCTGTAACCCTTTAAAAGTGAATGAATAAACTCAATGCTGTATGAGTTAATATCCCTGCCATTAAAAGATTCTTCAATACCGAAATATATCATTACTGCCAGGTCATTAATAAAATAGTGATGCTCACAATCCTGGAAATCAAATAATGTAATCTTATCACCATCAATAAACATATTACCTTGCCCAATATCTGAATGAATTAATCCATAGGTACTGTAATTCTTTGGTAATGTGTTTATTTCACTAAACAAATCGTTGCATTTCTCAATAATTATTTTATGCTTTGGTGGTATATGCTTAAGAAAATTTAACTCGTTGTGTTCATGCCAATTTACAATATTGTATTTCGTTGGGTTAGAATACTCCATAGACAATTTATGCATCCTTCCAATGATTTGACCGCATTTCTCGATAAGGCTGCTATTCCATTCAGTGCTATTAGGATGATGTCCGGTTGCTTTAGAAAATAGGATAGCATAGAGCTCTTTATCTTCATAGTCCACTATCTCAACAAGATTATCATCCTTGGACGTTATAACATTTGAAACGCTAATACCATTTACATATAAAAAATTAATAAAATCTGCTTCTGCCCTTTGCTCTGCGTAGGATTTGTAATCGGTTATCCTTAATATGTACTTTTTCCCTTGTATAACACATTCATATAATTCCCCATATTCATTGATTTCTTTTATACTTTTACATTCTATATTATAGAGTCTTTGCATTCTTTCAATGATGCTTTTATTTATTGCCATAGTTAATTACCTCCGATTGTTAAGAGGATGCCACGGATGGCCCTCTCAAATACGTCTCTGTATCTCTATCATATCAGTAATGTCCTATAACTGGTTTATCCTTTGTCCTGTGCTTGCGACCCGGTTCATATTCCTGCCAATATACTCTTTTTTCATCGTACCGGGTTCTTGCTTCTTTTTCCTCTGCAGGATACCCAACATATACAATACCAAGAGGAATAACATATTCAGGGATATTTAATATTTCTTTTGTTTGGCTTATATTGTTCTTCATAGGATATATACCTATCCATACCGAACCTAGTCCGAGACCTGTTGCCGCAATTAATATATTTTCTAGTGCTGCACTACAATCTTGAACCCACAATTCTTGAATTTGACTTTTGAATGCTAATTTCATATTACCACACACAATAATAGCAACAGGGGCATTGTATCGCGCAAAAATCAATTTATCTTTTAATTTAGATAGTTTTTCTTCTTCATCAATTACTATAAATTCCCACGGTTGACAATTTACTGCTGTTGGTGCTGCTGTAGCAGCTTTTAATAAAGTAATAATTATTTCTCTATCAACTTTCTTATCCAAATAGTTCCTAATGCTTCTTCTTTTAAAAATTGTTTCAGTTACGTCCAATTATACCCCCCCTTCCAAATTGATAGATATAATTCATTTTCTTTTATTCTTCAAAGCCTTACTTATTCAATCCGCGCAGGATGCGCTACCTTATGACTTTCCCCTGGCACCCTTGCGCCGACTGTTTTGTTATGTAAAGTACCGCCCACCTTCCGGCCGCACGGCGGAGTCAAGGCCGGAGCCCATTTAAATATTTCGTTATATATAAAAGCCTGCTCACTGCTATAAGCAATAACCACTTTTAGTAAAAATCTCTTCTGCACTCATTTCTATCATATTTTTAAACCCGATTTCTTTATAGCGTTCTTTGTAATAACCAATGATTTTATCTCCAAAAAAATATCCTGCACACCAAGGTATTCCTTCATCATCGTTGCCAAACATATACTTCTCATAATCATAATTCGTATCTTCCAGTAAACTTGAATAATGCTTGTCCCATAGCTCCTTTTCTATATCTTTAGGTATTTGAGAAATCCATTTTGGCCTCAATGCTGGATAAAGGCTTTTAGCAAATGCATCTGCCTGACCATCCGTTAACATTGCTTCTATTAAACTCCCAGTACATCCTCCTTGGCGAACCCCATACCAATAGCTACCCCATATACAATGATGATATTCATGAGCAAATACATATGGAATCCACTTGAAATAGTCCTGAGCAAACGGATTGATATTTATTAATATGTTACCAAACACGCACGTTCCTATTACACCATTTTGCTGTTCTTTAACAATGGTATCACCATCATCTAATGGATATATCGCAACTACTATTGGGTCATCATCATAGCCGGGAAGCGCATCTACCACTTTCACAAACTCACTTTTAACCTCCCTAATATTTATCTCTTTTAATAACTTGATTTGCTGTTTCAGTCTACCTATATCTCTTATTGGTTTTGGCTTTCTTTCAGACGTATCAAATGGCGCCCATTGGCTAATACTTTCCCAATAAGGTTGAATGGCATATTTATTCCATAAATCCTCATAATTTTCCTGATGCTTCTCCATTTCCGTAATATAACCATTCAAATTCTCATACACCAAGATAATCTCTAATCTCATTTTCATCTCCTTTATGTAATATTTTCCAAATATTATTACACTGAGTGCCTTATTATCGCCCAACGGCAGAGTCAAGGCCGGATCTCTTTTTATCAATTTTCTATCATCAAC